>NZ_BSRG01000017.1 GCF_040363165.1 Thermus sp. LT1-2-5
AGTCCTATCTGATCCAGGATGCTGGCCACCAGGCCCAGGTGGCCCAGGTCGTACACCTGTAGGTTGGGTGTGGTTTCCATCCCAAAATCCTAAGGCCAAGGGAGAGGGGTGCGGAATGTCGGTGGCAGGCAAGCTCCGGGAAATCCTAGCCCAAGACCCCGAGGCCCAGTTCACCCTGCTGGTGCCCGCCGTGCCCCCGCCGGGCTGGGTGTACGAGGAGGAAGAGGTGAAAAAGCGGGCGGAAGCCGAGGCCCAGGTAGCCAAAGCGGCTTTAGAGGCCCAGGGCATCCCCATCGCCGAGGCCAAGGCGGGGGACGTCTCCCCCCTCCTGGCCCTGGAGGAAGAGCTCGCCACCCACCCGGGCGCCTACCAGGCCATCGTCCTCGCCACCCTGCCCCCGGGGCTTTCCCGCTGGCTTAGGCTGGACGTGCACACCCAGGCGGAGCGCTTCGGTCTGCCGGTGATCCACGTGATCGCCCAGGAGTAGTTTGGGCCGCTTCTCATCCTGAGGGCATATACTTGGCCCGGTGCTGGGCCGTTACGTCCTCCAAGAGGTTTTGCTTCCCTACCTGGTGGGGGTCCTCCTCTTTGTAGCCCTTCTCACCTTTGACCTCCTCTCCAGCCTCTCCGGGGTCCTCCTGAGCCGGGGGGCTGGGGCGGAGGAGATCCTCCGCCTCATCCTCCTCCGCCTCCCCTGGACCCTAAGCCTGGCCCTGCCCCTGGGCCTGGTCTTCGCCCTCTTGGTGGGGCTATCCCGCCTCATCCGCCAATCCGAGCTCAAGGCGGCCTACGCCGGGGGGGTGCCGCCCTTGGCCCTCCTACGCCCCCTCCTCCTCGTGGCCCTCCTGGTGGCCCTCGTCAACCTGGCCAACCTGGCGGAGGTGCGGCCTAAGGCCCTCGAGGCCTACGACGCCCACCTCTCCCGCCTCCTCTACGGCGAGGGAAGCCTAAGCGGGGTGTTGCGCAAGGAGCTCTACGCCCCCCCGGGCCTCGGGGTCTACTACGCCGAGGAAATCCGCCCCGAGGGAAAGGCGAACCACCTTTACGGGGTGCGGGTGGTGGACGAAGGGGGCCGGGTCTATAGCGCTGCGGAAGGGGTGTGGGACAAGGAGGGCTGGCACCTACGGGGCTACGTGCTGGAGGGGAAAACCCCAAAAGCCTTCCAAGGCACCCTCCCCTTCCCCGCCCAGTTCCGCCCCAAGGAGAGCCTGGGCTCCCGCGACCCCTACGACACCTCCACCCTAAGGGAACTTTGGGAGCGGGGCAAGGTGGAGCGTTCCGCCCGCTTCGCCCTGCACCGCCGCCTGGCGGACGCCCTCGGGGCCCTCTTCTTGGGCTGGGTGGCGGCCGCCTTGGGCCTTACCTTCCGGGAGGCGGCCTGGGCCTTCTTGGCCGTGGTCCTCCTCATCTTCGGCTACTATGTGCTCTGGACCCTAAGCGCCCAGCTCGCCCGCTACGATGTGAGCCCCTGGTTGGCCCACCTACCCAACCTGGTCTACGGGGCCTTGGCCCTGTTCCTCACCTGGAGGCTACGGTGAAGACCCTGGACCGCTACCTCCTGCGGGAAGCCTTGGGCCTTTTCGGCCTGGGCCTCCTCTTCATCGTCCTCCTCTTCCTGGCGGGGGCGGTCTACGAGGTCCTGGCCCCCTTGGTGGCCAAGGGGGCGGACCCCTACACCCTCCTCGCCTACCTCCTCTACCGCACCCCCGAGGCGGTGGCCCGGGGGGCCCCGGTGGCCTATTTCTTCGCCCTTTTGCTCCTCCTTTCCCGCATGGCGGAGGACTCCGAGCTCAAGGCCCTCCTGGCCCTGGGGGTGGGGCGGGGGCGGGTGCTCATGCCCCTCCTCCTCCTGGGCGGGGGGATCGCCCTTTTCACCTTTTTCCTGGGGGAAAGCCTGGTGCCAAGAGCCCTAGCCCAGGGGCAGGACCTCCTGAGGCGGCAGGTCCTGGAGAGGCCCCGCACCCTCCTAACCCCAGGGACCACCTTCCAGGACGCCCAAGGGCGGGTGGTGTACGTGGGGGAGGTGGCCGGGGAGCGGATTGGGAAGCTCAGGGTGGTGTCCCGGGAAGAGGTCCTCCTGGCGGAACGGGGAAGCTTCCAAGGAGGGGTGCTCCGGGTGGAGGAGGGCAAGCGCCTCACCTACGAGGGGGACCGCCCCCGCACCCTCACCCGCTTCCGGGAGGGCGAGCTGGTGCTTAAAGACCTCACCTTCGATCCCTGGCAGAACCCGGCGAACCGGATGACCCTCGCCGAGCTCCGGCGGGAGGTGGCGCGGCTTAGGGCCCAGGGGGTGCGGGCGGGCCTCGAGGCCACCACCTACTACCGCCGCTACGCCGAGCCCCTGGCCGCCCCCATCTTCGCCCTCTTCGCCGTGGGGCTCGCCTTTTACCTCCTTGGGGGAAGCCGGAGCCTGGGGCTTGTGGGGGTGGCGGTCCTCACCTTCCTCTACTACGCCACCTGGAGCGTGGGCCGCATCATGGGGGAACAAAACGCCTTGGACCCCCTCCTGGCCGCCTGGGGGCCCAACCTCGTCTTTGGGCTTTTGGCCCTCCTCCTCTTCCTGGGAGGTAGGCGGTGAGGTGGGCCCTTCTTTTCCTCCTCTTCCTCCTTCCCGCCTGGGCCCAGGGGGAAAACGTCCTGAAGGTTCTGGAGGCGGAAAGGCTGGAGCTTCGGGAGGAAGGCGGGGAGGAGGTCTACGTGCTGGTGGGAAACCCGGTGCGCATGGAGCGGAACGGGGAAGCCCTGGAGGCGGAGCGGGTTACGTACTTCCGCACCCGAAGGCTTTTGTACCTCTCGGGGCAGGTGCGCTACCGGGACCGGGAGGGCCGCCTCATCGAAGCAGAAGAGCTCCAGATAGACCTCTCCGACGAGAGCTTTGACGCCCTTTCCGTGCGCATAGAGGCCAAGGACCTCCTCCTCACCGGGCCCCTTTGCCAGAGGGCGGCGGGGGCCATCCTCCTGGAAAGGGGCTACGCCACCCCCTGCGCCGCCTGCGGCCAGGAGGTGCCCGACTACGCTTTCCGCGCCCGGGAGATCGTCCTCTACCCGGGGGACCGGGTGGTGGCCCGGGGGGTGGTGCTCCTTTGGCGGGAGGAGCCCCTTTTGGAGCTTCCCGTCCTCCTCCTCTACCTTTCGGAAAGGCGGCCCCGCCTCGAGGTGGGCCAGGACGAGGGGGGGTTCTTCTTTAAGGCGGACCTGCCCTACGTGGCCGCCTTCGGCCTCGGCTACACCCTCTTCCGCTACTACCAGGGGCGGGGCTTTGGCCTCGGCTTCGACCACGTGGGGGTGGGGGAGGCCAAGGAGCGCTACTTCTTCCTCCACACCCCCCCGGACACCTTTCAGTATCGGGGGGAGTACGCCCTAAAGCGGCGGGAGTTTTCCCTCACCGCCCTCCTGGAGCGGGACGACACCAAGGAGAAGCTTTCCCGCTTCCGCCTGGAAGCCCTCCTCCCAGGAAGCCCCACGCCCCAGGACTGGCGCTACGCCCTCCGGCTGGAGGGCTTCCTGGACCACGACGAGGCCACCCCACCCCCCCGCACCCTGCAGCGCCTCCCCGAGCTGGAGGTCCAGTCCCCCACCCTCCGGGAAGGTCCCTTTAGCCTCCAGGCGAGCCTCCTCCTGGGCCGCTACTTGGCGGAAACCAACCCCCTAAACCGCTCCGCCCGGGCCCTTGGGCCCTACGCCGAGGCGGGAAGGGCCCTTTTCGCCCACGCCGAAAGCCTCGCCCTCACCCCCTGGCCCGGGGCCTCCCTCCGGGGGGAGAACCGCTTCCGGGGCTTCTACTACACCACGCAAAACCCCAACGGGGAGTACGAGCGGCAGGTGGACTGGACCACGAGCCTAAGCCTGCGCCAGGCCCTTGGGGGTTTTAGCCTGGAAGCGGCCTACCAAAGGAGCGTCCAAGAAGGGGAAAGCCCCTTCCGCTTCGACGCCCTGCCCAACCGGAAAAGCCACCAGGCCACCTTGAGCCTGGGCTTTCAGGAAAGGCCCCTCTTCCTGAACCTCAAAGGGGGGCGGGACCTGGAGGGGAACAGGTACCTGCCCCTCGAGGCGGAGGCTAGGCTCCAGGACCAGGGCTACAGCCTAAGGCTTTACCACAAGCGGGGCCTGGAGGGGGAAGGCCCCTTGGAAACCCAAGGGGAGGCGGGCCTCACCCCCTACCCCTTCTCCTTGCGGGCGAGCCTCCGCTACGACCACACCAAGGCCCTCTTTGACCCCCTCACCCTCCAGGGAGCCCTGGCCCTTCCCGCCGGAAGCCTCTCCCTCACCCACCGCCACGGCCTCAATGGGGAAGGAGCCCTCACCACGGACCTCACCTTCGCCCTCAGGGAAAGCGCCACCGCCTACACCCTCCAGGGCCGCCGGGACTGGCAAAAGGACACCCTCGCCCTTCAAGGCCAGGCCATCCTGGGCCCCCAAAGCCTTTCCCTCCAGGCCACCCTGGACCGGGAGGCCCTGGCCTACGCCTTGGGCTTCCGCACCGGGGAGGCCCCGGGGCCCCTCTTGGACCTCCTCCTTTCAGGCCGCTTCCAGGAGGGGCCTAAAGGGAGCAACCTCCGCCTTTCCCTCTCCCAGGCCCTGCCCGAAGCGGGCTTCCGCTTCACCGCCAACCTCCACCTCCCGGAGGTGCAGGACGGGGAGATCTACCTGAAGGACGCCACCTTTAGCGGGGGCGTGGAGCTTTGGCCACCCATCCCCTTGGACGAGGGGGTGCTTCCGGGACTTTCCCTTTCGGGAAGCCTCTCCTACCTCCGCCAGCCCACGAGGCCCGAGGGCTACACCCTGGCCCTACGGGGCTTCGGTCCCACCCTCACCTTCCTCGGCCGGGAGAACACCAAGCTGCACCTCACCGCCCTCCTCACGCAGGACCTGCCGGGAGAAACCCTAAGGCCCAAGTTCATTCTCACCCTGGACCGCTGCTGCTGGGCGTTGCGCTACACCCTGGACGCCGCCAAGGGCGAGGTGCGCCTAGCCTTCCTCTATGGGGGCCAGGCGGCGGAGGTGCTCATGGACGAGGAGGGCGTACGCTTGGGAGGTTTGCCATGAGAAAGTTTCTCTTGCCCTTAGCCCTGGCCCTAGCCGCCTGCACCGGAAGCCAAGAACCCCCCTTGCCCGCCCTGGTGGCGGCGGGGGGAAGCGGGGAGGTGCGCTTTTACCGGGCCTCAGATCTGCAACGGGGCACGGGAAGCCCCGTGGCCACCTGGACCACGCCCAGCCTGCAAGGCCTGGTCTACAGCAACGCCTTCCAAAGGCTTTTCCTCCTCTTCCCCGACCGCCTCGAGGCCTACCCCACCGCAGGCTTCACGGAAAACGCCGCTCCCCAAGGCACCCCCATCACCGCCCCCCTGGGGGCGGACTGCACGGGAGGGTACCTGCGCCTTGGGGAAAACCGGCTCCTCGCCCACTGCCCGGGGGCCAACCGGGCCTTCCTCTTCGCCCTCCCCGACCTGGGAAGCCCCGTAGAGGCCGACCTTACGGGGCTTCCCCTGGAAATACGCCTCGCCCTCTTCCCCCAAGGGGGGGTGGACCTCCTGGCCTACCTCACGGAAAGCACCTTGGGCTACCGCCCCGCGGAAAACCCCACGGGTACGCCCTCCCAAGAGGTTTCCCTCCCTAACCTCACCCCCACTGAGCTCCGCCTGGACCCAGGGGGTCGGCTTCTGGGAGCGGGGTACACCACCGCGGACACCCGCCTCCTCGCCTGGAACGGGGCGCCAAACCCCTCTTCCCAAAGCCTCGGCCTCTTCCCGGGCCCCGTGCGCCTGGCCCTGGACCCGGTGCAGGGCCTGGTGGCCTATGGCCAAGGCTTCCGGGTCCTCGCCCCCCGGGACTCGGGGGTGAAAAACCCCTACTACGCTTACACCGCCGCCAGCGTGGGCCAGGACGGGTACCTCTACCTAGCCCGGGGAAGCGTTTTGGAGGTCTACGACCTGCAGCAAAACCCCTTCCCCTCTTTCCCCCAAGCAAGCCCCTCCTTGGGCTTTAGCCCCAGCGGCCTGGCCTTCATCCCCGTAGAATGAGGCCATGCTGCAAGGGAAAGCCTTTTTGGTTACGGGGGCGGGGGGCGCTTTGGCCCGCGCCCTCATCCCTGCCCTGCACGGGGCGGGGGCTAGGCTCTTCCTCTCCGACCCCCGGCCGGAGCGCATGGCGGAAAGGGCGCAGGCGGTAGGGGGCAAGACCTTCGTGGCCGACCTCACCCGCCTCGAGGAGGCCGAGGCCCTGGCCCGCTTCGTGGAGCGGGAAGCGCCCCTCTACGGCGTGGTCCACACCGTGGGGGGCTTCGCCGCCGGGCGCTTTCTGGACTCCGACCCCGGGCTTTACGACTGGCTGTTGGACCTAAACCTCCGCACCACCCATAACCTCCTCCGGGCGGTCCTCCCCTACATGGAAAAGCGGGGGGAGGGGTTCTTCGCCGCCATCGCCGCCGGCCCCGCCTGGAGCGGGATCGGCCCCGGAAGGGCCCTTTACACCATGGCCAAGACCGCCCTGGCGAGCCTCCTCAAGTCCCTGCAGGGGGAGGTGGAGGGGGTGCGCTTCCTGGTGGTCTACCCCATGGGCACCCTGGACACCGAGGCCAACCGCCGGGCCATGCCCGAGGCGGACCACCGCCGCTGGATCGCCCCCGAGCTGGTGGCCGAGGCCATCGTCCAGGCCGCCGCGGCTAGGGGCGGGAGGCTTTTGGAGCTCCCCATCTACCCGCCCCTTTAGCCCCGAAAAACGCCCCCAAGGTGTCCGCCACCAGGTCTAGGCCGAAGGCCTCCCGGCCGGGGACGAGGCTTTGGTGGTACTCGTCCACCACCCCGTAGAGGGAAGCCCCCAGGAAGGCCCAGGAAAACCGGCCCAGACCCAGGCGGAGGAGGAGGCCCAAAAGGGCGTAGGCCAGGAAGTGGGCCCCCTTGTCCCAAGGGTGGGGTAGGCCAAGCCCCGTCTGGGGCTGGTCCGAAAGCCACCAGAGGAGGCCCATGTGGGCCAGGGCCAAGGCGAGGAAGAGGGGGCGCACTAGGCCTCCACTAGCTCCCAAAGCACCCCCAGGCCAAAGGAGGGGTGGAGGAAGGCCACCTTGTGCCCTCCAAAGCCCGGCCGGGGCGCCTCGTCCACCAGCCTCGCCCCCTGCGCCTTCAGGCGGGCCAGCTCCCGGGCCACGTCCTCCACGGCGAAGGCCAGGTGGTGAAGGCCGGGGCCCCGCTTGGCCAGGAAGCGGCCCACGGGGGTCTCGGGGCCCAGGGGGGCGAGGAGCTCCAAAAGGGCCTCCCCTTCCCCCCCAAGGAGGGCCACCCGCACCCCCTGGGCGGGGACCTCCCCCTCCGCCACCAGCCGGTAGCCCACAAGGAGGTAGCGGGCCTTGGCCGCCTCGAGGTCCTCCACGGCGATGCCCACGTGGTGAAGCCGCATGGGCCTATTCTAGCCCCTCCAGAAGCGCCCTCGCCGCCTGGCGCCCCGTGAAGAGGCACCCCCCGAGGAAGGTGCCCTCCAGGGCCTTGTACCCGTGGAACCCCCCACCCCCAAACCCCGCCGCCTCCCCCACGGCGTAAAGCCCGGGAAGGGGGTCGCCCTTGGGGGTGAGGGCCCGGGCCTTGAGGTCCGTCTGGATGCCTCCCAGGGTCTTGCGGGTAAGGGTCCAAAGGCGCACCGCCACCAAGGGGCCCTTCCCTGAGAGGAAAGGGGCGGGCTTGGCCACGCGGAAAAGCCGGTCTCCCCGGTAACGGCGGAAGGTGTGGAGGGCGAGGACTTGGCCGTCCTTGGCGAAGGGGTTGAGGAGTTCCAGGTCCCGGGCCCGGAGTTCCGCCTCGAGGCGCACGGGGTCCAAAACCCCGGGAACCAGGGCATCCATCTTCCGCAGGAGGTCGGAAAGGTGCTCCGCCACCAAAAAGTCCTTGCCCCGCTCCAAGAAGGCCCGCACGGGGGCGCTGGGCCCAAACAGACGGTTTTTCACCACCTGGAACCAGCTCCTTTCGGTGAGGTCCGGGTTCTGCTCCGAGCCCGAGAGGGCGAACTCCTTCTTCAGGGTGCGCAGGTCTAGGATAAACCAGCTCCAGTCAAAACCGGTGTGGCGCAGGTGGCGCAGGGTTTCCAAGGCGTCAAAACCGGGGAAAAGGGGTGGGGGAAGGCGCCTTCCCGTGGCGTCCACCCAGAGGGCCGAGGGCCCGGGGAGGATGCGGATGCCGTGGTTCGTCCAGATGGGGCTATGGTTCTCCACCCCCTCGGGGTAGTGCCACATGCGGTCCAGGTTGACGAGGCGTGCCCCCGCCCGCTCCGCCAGGAAGAGCCCGGAGCCGTCCACGTGGTCGGGCACGCCGGAAAGCATCCTCTCCGGCGGCTTGCCCATGCGCTCCGGCCAATGGCGGCGCACCAGGTCCAGGTTGGCCCCAATCCCCCCCGTGGCCAGCACCACCGCCTGGGCGCGGAAGGCGAACTCCCTCAGGGCCTTGCGGCTGGTGGGCACCCCCCGGGGCTTGGGGTCTTCCTCCAACACCACGCCCATCACCCCCACCGCCTTTCCCCCCTCCACCCACACCTCCTCCACCCGGTGGCGGAGGAGAACCCGGAGGCTTCCCGCCTCCCGCAAGGCCTCCGCCCGGCGCAAAAAGGGCTCCAAGAGGCCCGGCCCCGTGCCCCAGACGATGTGGAAACGGGGAACAGAGTTGCCGTGGCCCGTGGCCAGGCCCCCGCCCCGCTCCGCCCAGCCCACCACCGGGAAAAAGCGCACCCCCAAGGAAGCGAGCCAGGCCCGCTTCTCCCCGGAGGCAAAACTCAAATAAGCCTGGGCCCAAAGCTGGCCATAGTAGTCCTCCTCCCGGTGGTAGCCGGCAGCCCCCAGCCAGTCTTGGAAGGCCAATTCCACCGTGTCGCGAATGCCAAGCCGGCGTTGCTCGGGGGAGTTCACCAAAAAAAGCCCCCCAAAGGACCAGTACGCCTGCCCCCCCAGGTGGGGTTCCTGCTCCAGGAGGAGAACCCGCTTCCCCCGGGCCGCCACCTCCGTGGCCACCACCAGGCCAGCGAGCCCCCCGCCCACCACCACCACGTCCGCATCCATAGCTTGGCGGGGATTATACCAAGTTCAAAGGTCGTACCAGGGAGGTTTGCCCCGGAAAAGCTCCAACTCCTGGCCCACCTCCTCCTTAGGAGCGGCCTCGAGGCGGATCACCTGGGGCGGGCAGCTTTCCACGCAGGCCCCGCACCCGGTGCAGGCCTCCACCTTGAGCCTCAGAACGTACTCCTCCCCCTCCCGCACCCGGTAGACCGCCCCCGTGGGGCAGACGTTGGTGCAGACCGGGCACAGGGTACACCCCTCCTCCACCCGGATCCGGGGCCAGGCCACCTCCTCGGCCCGGGAGGCGGCGAGAAAGCGGAGGCGAAGCTCCGCCGGCAAGCCCTTTTCCTCGGGCTCCTGGGGCAGGGGAAGCTCGGGGACCAGGTCGGCGGCGGTGCGCTTGGCGCTTCCCAAAAGGGCCTGGAAGAGCTCCCGCCGCCCCACCTTTTCCCCGGGAAGCTCCCCTTGGCGCACCTCCACCTCCACGGGGAAGTAGCGCCGGGCCGCTTCCGCCATCCTCTCCAGGTGCTCCGGCACCGAGGGCCCCCCGATGCGGCAGTGGGCGCAGTCCCCCCGGGCCAGGACCAGCCGGCCAAAACGGCTTCCCGCCTCGGCCAAAAGCCCGGGGGTGAGCCGGCCCAGGCACAGGACCTCTTCTCCCTTGCCCTCCGCCTTGGAACAGCGAAGCTGCCCCTTGCCCCGGATCAGGGCCTCCTGGATGCCCCCCAAGGGGTACTCCAGGGCGAGGCCGGGGCAGACCCCGGTGCAGAGGCCGCAGCCCGTGCACAAGACCTCGTCCAGCTCCACCCGCCACCCCTCCAGGCGCACCGCCCCCTTGGGACAGGCCTGGTAGCATCGGTCGCACCCCCCCACGCTGTTCTTGTAGAGGAGGCAGCGGGCCTCGGTGTAGCGGGGCCTGGGGTCCGTGGCCTTGAGAAAGGCGTTGAGGAGGTTGTCCAAGAGGCCCATTAGCCCTCGAGGAGGTCCCCTATGACCGCCAAAAAGCGGTCAAACTGGGCGAAGTCCATCTGCTGCTGGTTGTCGGAAAGGGCCACCTTGGGGTTGGGGTGGACCTCCACGTGGACCCCGTCCGCCCCCACGGCCAAGGCCGCCCGGGCCAGGGGGGCGAGGAGGTCGGTGCGCCCGGCGGCGTGGGTCACGTCCACCACCACCGGCAGGTGGGTTTCCTGCTTGGCCAAGGCCACGGCGGAAAGGTCCAAGGTGTTGCGGGTCCAGCGCTCAAAGGTGCGGATTCCCCTTTCCGCCAGGATCACCCTTTCGTTCCCCTGGGAGAGAATGTACTCCGCCGCGTAGAACCACTCCTCCATGGTGGCGGAAAGCCCCCGCTTGAGCAAAACGGGCTTCCCGGAGCGGCCCACCTCCTTCAGGAGGGCGAAGTTTTGCATGTTGCGGGCCCCGATCTGGAGGATGTCGGCGTACTCCGCCACCACCTCCACGTCCCGGGTGTCCATGACCTCGGTGACGAACACCATGCCGAAGGCGTCCGCCGCCTTGCGCCCGAGCTTCAGGCCTTCCACCCCCAGGCCCTGGAAGCCGTAGGGGCTTGTCCGCGGCTTGAAGGCCCCGCCCCGAAGGACTTTCACCCCCCTCTGGGCAAGGAAGCGGGCCGTTTCCATCACCTGCTCCTCCGACTCAATGGAGCAAGGCCCGGCGATGAGGAGGGGCTTCTCCCCGAACACCACGTCCTTGACCCGCACCTTCGTGGGCTCAGGCTTGTACTTTTTGGAGTAGAGGAACTTCTTCTGGTCCTGGCGCTCCTCTAGGTCCAGGCTTGCCTGGAAGATTTCCTTGAAGAGCTTGCGAATGGTCTCGTTGGGGAAGGGGCCGGGGTTTTCCGCCGTGAGGTAGGCCAGCATCTCCTCTTCCCGCTTAGGGTCGTAGTGGGGAAGGCCAAGCTCCGTCTGGATGCGGCCGATCTCCTGCACCAGCCTCCCCCTTTCGGAAAGGAGGCGCAACAATTCCCGGTTCACCCGGTCCACCTCTTTGCGCAAGGCCAGGATGCGCTCGTCCATGGGCTATTCTATGGGACAAAGCCCCTTACCTCGTCAAGCGGTTTCTTCCTTGGGCCTTTGCCGCTCGGCCAAGCGGGCCACCAACACGGAGATCCAGTAGAGGACAAGCAGGGGCAAGGTGACGATGGACAAGGACACCACGTCCACCGTGGGGGTGATGACCGCCGCCAGGGTGAGGAGGAGGACCACGGCCACCCGCCAGTTCCGGGCCAAAAAGGCAGAGGAAAGGAGGCCCAGGCGGGCCAGGAGGTAGCTCACCACCGGCATCTCAAAGACCAGGCCCATGACGGTCATCATCATGAGCACCTGGCCCATGTAGCGGCCGATGGAGATCTGGGGCGTGACCACGTCCCCCAAGAAGCCCAAGAGGAAGGGGATGGCGAAGGGCAAAAAGCCGTAGTAGGCGAAAAGGGCCCCCAGGGCAAAGCTAAACCCCGCCCCCAGGAGAAAAGGCCCCGCCAAACGCTTCTCGTGCTCGTAAAGCCCGGGAGCGATGAAGGCCCAGACCTGGTAGACGATAAAGGGCAAGGCCAGGACCAGCCCGCCGAAGGCGGCCACCTTCAAGGAAACCAAAAAGGGCTCGGTGATGTCCAGAACGATGAGGTTCACCTGGATGCCGTTTTGCTTGGCCGCCAGGTCCAAAGGGCGCTTGAGCCAGTCCAGAAGCTGAACCCGGAAGGTCCAGGCCACCCCGGTGCCCACCGCCCAAGCAAGAAGGGAAAAGAGGAGCCGGGTGCGGAGCTCCTCCAGGTGTTCTACTAGAGGGGCCTCCTTCAAGCCTTGGGCTCCTCCTTACCCCCGGCGGGGGCGGGCTCGGCTACCTTCTTGGGCTCCTCCTTCACGTCCACCGCCTTTTCCAGCTCCTCGCGGATCTCCTGCGCCCCCCGCTTGAACTCCCGGATGCTCTGACCCAAGGAGCGGCCAAGCTCCGGAAGCTTCTTGGGCCCGAAGATGAGGAGGGCCACCACCAGGATCACCAGGATTTCCGGCATGCCCAGGTTCATAGCCTCCAGTTTAGCACCTGGGCTGAAGGAGGAATGAAGCTAGCCCTCCTCCCGCTTCCTCTTGGCGTAGCCCTCGAGGTTCCGCTGCCTTCCCCGGGCCACGGCCAAGGCGTCCTCGGGCACGTCGTGGGTGATGACGCTCCCCGCCCCCACCATGGCCCCATCCCCCACCCGCACGGGGGCCACCAGGACGCTATTGGAGCCGATGAAGGCCTGCTTGCCGATGAAGGTCTTGTGCTTGCGCTTGCCGTCGTAGTTGGCGGTGATGACCCCCGCCCCGATGTTAGCCCCCTCCCCCACCTCGGCGTCCCCCAGGTAGGCCAGGTGCCCCGCCTTGACCCCGGGGTGGAGGCGGCTGTTCTTCACCTCCACGAAGTTGCCCACGTGCACCCCTTCCTCCAGGACCGCCCCCGGGCGGAGGCGGGCAAAGGGCCCGGCGTCCGCCCCCCCATGCAGGTGGGCCCCCAGGGCCACGGTGTGGGCGTGGACCTTGGCCCCGGGCTCGAGGAGGGTGTCCTCCAAAACCGCATAGGGCCCCACCTCGCACCCCTCCCCGATCCGGGTCCTCCCCTTGAGGACCACCCCGGGCCAGAGGGTCACGTCGGGGGCGAGCTCCACGGAGGGCTCCAGGTAAATGGTCTCGGGGAGGACCATGCGCACGCCCCGCCTCATCCACTCCGCCCGGAGCCGGGCCAAGAGAACCCCCTCCACCCGGGCGAGCTCCTCCCGGGTGTTCACCCCCAAGGCCTCCTCCGCCACGCCCCGCACCGCCACCACCTTCTTCCCGTGGGCCCGGTAGATGGCGATGAGGTCGGGGAGGTAGTACTCCTTAGCGGCGTTTTCGTTTTTCACCTCCTTGAGGGCTTGGAAGAGGAAGCCGTCAAAGGCGTAGGCCCCGGCGTTCACCTCCCGGATGGCCTTAAGGGCAGGGGAAGCGTCCTTCTCCTCCACGTTGGCCAGCACCTCCTCCCCTTCCCTAAGGATCCGGCCATAGCCCGTGGGGTCTTCCAGCTCCACGGTAAGGAGGGCCATTCCCGCCCCTTCCGCCACCTTCCCCAATAGGGCCTTGAGGGTGTCGGGGGAAAGGAGGGGGGTATCCCCCTGGGTCACCAAAAAGGGGCCGGGAAAGTCCTTCAGCAGGGCCTCCGCCTGCAAGAGGGCGTGGGCGGTGCCGAGCTGGGCCTCCTGGCGGGCGATCTCCACCGGGTAGCCCTTCAGGGCCTCCTCCACCTCCGAAGCGCCGTGGCCCACCACCACCACAAGCCGCCCGGGGCCTAAGGCCAAGGCGGTTTCCACGGCGTAAAGGAGCATGGGCTTGCCCAAAAGGGGATGCAGGACCTTGGGCAGGCGGGACTTCATCCGGGTCCCCTGCCCCGCGGCCAGGATCACGTGGGCGTGCATGGCCTCTATCTTAGCCAACCTTCTTGGAAGCGCGCGCCAGGTGCCGGAGCATGTAGAGGGAAAGGAGGATAAGGGGCAGGCTCACCACCTGGGTGGCGGTGAAAAGGCCGATGCCGAGCTCGTCGTTGCGGTAAACGGGAAGCCAAAGGGGGTTCAGACGGAAGGGCTCTTCCAACACGGAGCGGAGGATGCTGTACCAAAGGAGGAAGTTCCAGAAAGCGTAGCCGGGGAAGGGGTTCTTGCGAAGCCAGTAGAAGGCAAGGGGCAAGAGGATGACCCCCACCAAGGCCCCGTAGACCTGGGTGAGGTGGACAGGCCCCCGCAGGAGCTCGGCGCACCGGTAAACCTGCGAGATGTCGTCAATCCCCGGGCAGACCCCGGGAAACCCCTTGGCCCACTCCGGCCAGGTGAACCCTATGGGCAAAGCGGTGAGGCGGCCCACGGTGTCCGAGCCGTTCATCAGGTTGCCGATCCGACCGGCGATGATCCCCAAGGCCACCCCGGGGGTGGCGGCGTCCAGGTAGGGCCAGAGGGGGTAGCCCTTCTTCCGGTGGTAATAGAGGAAGACCAAAGCCCCCCCCAAAATGGCCCCGTGGAAGGAAAGGCCCCCGTGCCAGATATAGAGAACCTCTGCCGGGTTTTGCAGGAAGTAGCCGGGGGAGGTGAGGACGTAACCGAGCCGGGCCCCCACCACGCCCCACACCACGGCCCAAAACGCCACCCGCTCGAACTTCTCGGCGTCCAGGCCCCAGGCCCTCAGGCGGCGTTTAGCCAGTTCAAAGCCGAGGAAGATAGCCAGGGTGAGGAGGAAGCCGTACCACTGGATGCGCAAGGGGCCGATCTGGATCATGGTAGGGTCCATGGTTCACCTCTGGAGTTCCCCGATGAAGGCCATAAGTTCCCGCTCCCCGAAAGCCCCTTCCAAAAGCACCCGATCCCCCAGGAGCAAGACGGGGACCCGGAAGGTGTAAAGACGGAAAAGCTCCGGGTCTTGGTCCACGTCCCGGCGTACGTAGGGCACCCCCAGGGTCCAAAGGGCCCTTTCCGCCTTCTCGCAAAGCCCACACCCCTCGCGGGTAACGAAGACGAGCTCCATGCCCCCAAGCATACGCTAGAAGACCGCCCGAACCACCAGCAGGCCCATGGCCAGATGGACGAGGACCTTGGCCACCACCCCGCCCATGAGGCCCACCAGGGTGCCCCAGGCCGCCCTCAAGGCCTCCTCCGGCCTCCTGCCCGCCAGGTATTCAAAAAGCCAGGCCAGGAGGAAGGGGAGCACCAAGACCCCCACCACCCCTAGGAAAAGGCCCAGGAGGCCTCCCAAGAAGGCGCCCCAAAGGCCCGCCCGCCCGGCCCCGTACCGCTTCGCCCCCACCAAGGCCGCCAGGTTGTCCAGGAGCATGGCCAAAAGGGCCAAGGCCCCAAGGAGAACCCACAGCCCGAGGGAAAGCTCCCGAAAGCCCACGAGGACCTCGTGCAAGAAAGCGGCCAAGAGGATCACCAAGGTGGCGGGCACAAAAGGCACCAAGGTGAGGAGGACCCCCGCCACCCAAAGGGCCACAAAGAGCCAATCCGCCAGGGCGTCCACGGCCCAAGCCTAGGACAAAAGGGGATGAGAAGGGCAAGGGACATCCGCCACCCCCAGGAAGCGTAAGCTCAGGGGTAGGAGGCGGGTATGGACTTTGGCCTACCCAAGGAACGAATAAGCCTAAAAATCCCCCCTTCCCTCGGGGAGGAGGTGCGGGAAGGCCGGGTGCCCCTCACCCCAGGGGGGGTGCGGGAGCTGGTGGCCCGGGGCCACCGGGTCTATGTGGAGCGGGGGGCCGGGGAGAGGGCGGGTTTCCCCGATGCCGCCTACGAGGAGGCGGGGGCCAAGCTGGTGAGCCGGGAAGAGGCCTTCGGCCGGGGGGAGGTGGTGCTCAAGGTGGCGCGGCCTACCCTCGAGGAGGTCGCCCTCCTGCGGCCTGGGGCCACCCTTATGGGCTTCTTGCACCTGGCGGTGGCGGAAACGGGCCTCGTGGAGGCCATGGCGGAGAAGGGCCTGAGCGCCATCGGCTACGAGCTCATCGGGGAAGGCCAAAGGCGCCCCGTCCTAAAGGCCATGAGCGAGATCGCCGGGCGCATGGCCCCCCAGGTGGCGGGGCGGCTTTTGGAGGCCCCCCTGGGCCCGGGCATGCTCCTCTCCGGCCTCCCCGGCATCCCCCCGGCGGACGTGGTCATCCTGGGGGCGGGCACCTTGGGCCGGGCGGCGGCCCGGGCCTTTTTGGGTGTCGGGGCCTCGGTCTACCTCCTGGACAAGGACCTTTCCGCCTTGGAGGAGGCCGTCCGGGAAACCCCTGGGGCCATCACCGCCCTCATCACCCAAAGCCGCCTGGAGCGGTACGTGGCCTTCGCCGACGTCCTGGTGGGAGCGGTGGCGGTGCCGGGGGAAAGGGCCCCTGTCCTCCTTAGTCGGGAACTCCTTTCCCGCATGCGCCGGGGCTCGGTGCTGTTGGACTTCGCCATCGACCAGGGGGGCGTGGCGGAGACGAGCCGGCCCGGCATCTACCAGGAGCTGGGCGTCACCCACTTCTGCCTGCCCAACGTCCCCGCCCTGGTGCCCCGCACGGCAAGCCACGCCCTCACCGCCACCCTCCTTCCCTTCCTGCTCCAGGTGGAGGACGACCCCCTCAACGTCCCCGCCCTCCGCCAAGGGGCCTACCTCCTCCTGGGCCAGAAAGGAGGCCACCTAGAATGAGCTACCGCAAGAAGCTCACCTCGCCCGAGGACGCCGTGACCCTGATCCGTTCGGGGATGCGGGTCTTCGTTTCCGGCAACGCCGCCACCCCCACGCCCCTCCTCAAGGCGCTCGCCGCCCGCAAGGACGAGCTCTATAACGTGGAGCTTGTCCACCTCCTGCAGATGGGGGAAGACCCCTTCGCCAGCCCCGAGATGGAGGGGCATTTCCGCCGCCGCTCCCTCTTCGTGGGTCCGGCGGACCGGGAGGCGGTGAACCAAGGCCGGGCCGATTACGTGCCCATCATGCTCCACCAGGTGCCCTGGCTCTTCAAGCGGCGCATCCTGCCCCTGGACGCCGCCATCATCCAGGTTTCCCCGCCGGACGAGCACGGCTTCTGCTCCTTGGGGGTGGAGGTCATCGCCACCAAGGCGGCGGTGGAGGCGGCCCCCCTGGTGATCGCCCTGGTGAACCCCCGGATGCCGAGAACCCTAGGGGACACCTTTGTCCACGTGTCCCGCTTCAGCGCCATCGTGGAGCTGGACTGGCCCCTGCCCGAGCTCAAACGCGAGGGGTTCGGCGAGGTGGAACGGAAAATCGGCGAGCACGTGGCGAGCCTCATCGAGGACGGGGCCACTTTGCAGATGGGCATCGGGGCCATCCCCGATGCGGTCTTGGCGAGCCTCTCGGGGCGGCGGGACCTGGGCGTCCACACGGAGATGATCTCCGATGGGGTCCTCGAGGCCTTGGAAAAGGGCCTCATCACCGGGGCCAAGAAGACCCTTCACCCCGGCAAGATCATCGGCACCTTCGTCCTGGGTTCGGAACGCCTTTACCGCTTCGTCCACGACAACCCCCTCTTTGAGCTCCACCCCACCGACTACGTGAACGACCCCTTCGTGGTGGCGCAAAACCGCAAGATGGTGGCCATCAACTCCGCCATAGAGGTGGACCTCACCGGCCAGGTGGTGGCGGACTCCATCGGCACCCGCATCTATTCCGGCTTTGGCGGACAGCTGGACTTCATCCGGGGGGCGGCCCGGAGCGAAGGGGGCAGGCCCATCATCGCCCTCCCCTCCACCGCCAAGGGGCATAGCCGCATCGTCCCCTACCTGAAGCCAGGGGCAGGGGTGGTGACCACCCGGGCCGACGTGCACTATGTGGTGACGGAGTGGGGCATCGCCGAACTCTTCGGCCGCTCCTTGCGGGAACGGGCGGAGGCCCTCATCGCCATCGCCCATCCCGACTTCCGGGAGGAGCTCACCCGGGCTGCTTGGGAAAGGAAGCTCCTTCCCCGGAGCTACCCGGGCGCCGACCTGAAGGGCAAAAGCGGACCTAGCTCTTGACAACCCCGCCCCCACCCCCCTAAATAGGGGGCGATGCCGAAGAAGCGCACCCCAGGGCGAACCAGCACCCAAGCAGCCCAGGCCGCGGGCAAAGACCCTACCCTGAGCGGGGCCACCACCTTGGTGGTGGTGGAGTCCCCCGCCAAGGCCAAAAGCATCCAGAAGATGCTGGGCTCCGCCTACGAGGTGCGGGCGAGCCGCGGCCACGTGGCCGACCTCCCCGAGCGGGAGCTGGGGGTGGACGTGGACCGGGACTTCGCCCCCACCTATGAGGTAAAGAAGGACAAAAAGCCCGTGGTGGAGGAGCTCAAACGGGCCGCCCAAGGCAAGCGCCTCCTCATCGCCACCGACCCCGACCGGGAAGGGGAGGCCATCGGCTGGCACGTGGCCCGGCTTTTGGGCCGCGACCCCAAGGAGCCTATCCGGGTGGAGTTCCACGAGATCACCCCCAAGGTGGTGCGCCAGGCGGTGGAGAAGCCCCGCCCCATCGACCAGAACCTGGTGGACGCCCAACAGGCCCGCCGCGTCCTGGACCGCCTCTTGGGCTATAACCTCTCCCCCCTCCTCTCCCTGGAGTTCCGTAAGCGGGCCCTCTCCGCCGGCCGGGTGCAGAGCGTGGCCTTGCGGCTGGTAGCGGAGCGGGAGGAGGAGATCGAGGCCTTTGCAAAAGAGGCGTACTGGCTCCTCAAAGGCCGCTTCGCCGTGGAAGGTAAGACCTTCCCCGTCCTGCTTTACGAGGTGGAGGGGAAGCGCCTCTGGGCGGGCCAAGGGGAGAAGGAGGGCAAGCTCCACCTGAAGACCGAGGCGGAGGCCAAGGCCCTGGCGGCGGAAGCCCAAAAAGGGGCCTACCGCGTGGCCCAGGTGGAGGTGAAGGAAAGGCGCAAATCCCCCCCGCCCCCCTTCACCACCTCCACCCTGCAGCAAGCGGCCAGCAGCCGCCTGGGCTACACGGCCAGCCGCACCATGCGCATCGCCCAGCGCCTCTACGAGGGGGTAGACCTCCCCGAGGGCACCGTGGGCCTCATCACCTACATGCGCACGGACTCCGTGCGCATCTCCCCCGAGGCCCTGGCCTCGGCCCGGGAGGTCATCGGCCAGCTCTACGGCGAAGCCTTCCTGCCCGAGGCGCCCAGGGTCTACAAAAACCGCAAAGAGGGCGTGCAGGACGCCCACGAGGCCATCCGCCCCACCGACCCCCGGCGCACCCCGGAGAGGGTGCGCAAGTACCTCTCCGAGGAGGAGTACCGCCTCTACGACCTCATCTGGCGCCGCTTCCTGGCAAGCCAGATGAAAGACGCCCTCTACGAGCAGACGGCGGTGGTCCTCGAGGACGAAAAAGGCCGCCTCCGCTTCCGCGCCTCCGGCTCCGTGCTCAAGTTCGAAGGCTACCTGAAGGCCTGGGGCAGGGAGGAAGAGGAGGAAGAGCCCCCGGTGCCCGCGGTGCCGGAAGGAGCCGAGGCCAAGCTCCTGGAGGTTGGCCTCGAGGAGCGCTTCACCGAGCCCCCGCCCCGCTACACCGACGCCAGCCTGGTGAAGACCATGGAGGAGCTGGGCATCGGCCGCCCCTCCACCTACGCCCCTACCCTGGAAACCTTGGAAAAACGGGGCTACGTGGAGCGCAAGGGGCGCACCCTCCTCCCCACCCCCTTGGGCCGGGAGGTGACCCGCTACCTTAAAGAACGCTTCCCCCAGGTGGTGGCCTACGAGTTCACCGCCCGCATGGAAGACCGCCTGGACCAGGTGGAAGAGGGCAAGGCCCCTTGGCCCCAGGTGGTCTGGGAGTTCTATGAGCCCTTCCTAGGAGAGCTGGCCCAGGTGCCCAAGAAGACCTGCCCGAAGTGCGGCCGCCCCCTGGAGCTCAAGGTGAGCCGCTACGGGCAGTTCTTGGGGTGCACCGGTTACCCGGAGTGCACCTACACCGAGCCCTTGGAAAAAAAGCAGGCGGAGCCCATCGGGGAGGCCTGCCCCAAGTGTGGCAAACCCCTCTTGCGCAAAGAAGGCCGCTACGGGAGCTTCATCGCCTGTTCCGGCTACCCGGCGTGCGACTACACCCGGGACGACGGCAAGCCCACGGGCCACACCTGCCCCAAGTGCGGCGGCCGGGTGCTGGAAAAGCGGAGCAAGCGGGGCAAGCCCTACTACAAGTGCGAAAACAACGCCTGCGACTTCCTCTCCTTCTACCCCCTCTTGGAAAAGCCCTGCCCCAGCTGCGGCTGGCCCTTGGTGAAGAAGGGAGAAGGGGCCTGCCTCAACCCCACCTGCCCGGCCCACGACCCCAAGCTCCTTCCTGCCCCCAGGGCCCAAGGGCCGAAGAAGGCCAAGAAAAACGCCAAGGCCCCCAGCACCCCCAAACCCCCAGCGGACTGGGAGGCCCTGAAGGCCTTCCTCCCAAACCTCCTCCCGGAAGAGCGCCAGGCGGTGGAAGCCCTAGCCCAGGGAAAGGCCCTCGCGGAGGCGGAGGCTAAGCTCGCCAAGCGGGCCCTCTTTAAGCTCCGGATGCAAAAGGGCCGGGCCAAGAAGGAGGTGGCCCCCGCCTGATGGAAAGCTTCAAGCTCCACCTCCTGCGCCTGGCCCGGGCGGAACGGGTGGAGGTGCCGGGCACCCCCTTGAAGGCCTATCCCTTAACAGAAGCGGAGGATCGCAATGGCACCGCCTTCTACCTCCTTTTGGAGGGGGAGCTGGTCATAGACCTCCCCGAGGGCCGCTACCTGCACCTCAGGAAAGGGGAAGCCGCCTGGGTTAAGGAGCCCCACCGCCTCCTGCCGGTGGCGCAGGCGGTGCTGTTGGAGTGGGGCTAGGCCCCACCAAATAGACCGCCCCCCAGGGGCGGTAGACGCTCAAAAAGCGGTCCTCCCGCACCCGGCCATCGGCGTAGCGCACCTTGCGGCGCACCTCTGCCCGGGCCCCCTCGGCGGCGAAGTCCACCTGCTTGCGCACCCCCGGGGGCAAGGAGGGGTCCAGGATCTCCTTGGGGGGTAGGGGCGGCTTACGCTCGGTGATCACGGGCCCTTCCCAGGAAACCTCCCGGTCCTTGGTGCCGAAGAGGTGGAAGCGGAGCCGGGTGCCCACCACGGAGCGCTGCACCAGAATGTGGCCCGGGGTGTCGTTCAGGGCCTTCAGGTCCTTGTAGGGCTGGATCACCGCAGCATCCAGGCCGGGGGGCTTGTAGTAGGCCACCTGGTAGCTGTGGGCGTGGCGCTCCAGGATGGGAAGCCCGGCGAGGAAGAAGGCGCGGAACAGCGTGGTGGACACCTGGCACACCCCACCCCCCACCCCCTGTTCCGTGCGGTCCCCCACGATGACGAAGGCCTCTCGGTAGCCCTCCTCCTCGGTGATGGGCCCCAGGGCCTGGTTGAAGGAAAAGGTCCCCGGGGGGAGGAGAAGGCCATCCAGCTTGCTGGAGGCCAAGAGGAGGTTGTGGGTCCGCTCCCGGCTAGAGCCCCTAAAGTCCGTCTCCCCTGTGGCCAGGTGCTCCCGCACCCCGAGGGCAAAAAGGTCCTTTAGGCTTGGGCTTGGCGGGATATAGCGTGCGGGGAGGCGGAAGCTTTTCTTCCCCTTGGCCAACGCCTCCCGGTAGGCAGAAAGGACCTCCTCCTCCACGAAGCTAAGCCCCTTTTTCTCCACCCCCCGCCACCTGCCCTCTTGGTAGACGAAGCGGGGAGGGCGGGGGGGGCGGGCAAGCTGCTTGAGGAGGGCCTTTAGCTCCGCCTCCGAGGCCACGGGGTAGCGCTTGACCCCGGTGTAGGCCACAAGCCTCCCCTCTTCTATGACGTCCTCCTCCAAGACCAAAAGCGCCTCCAGGGGTGGGCTCTGCCCCCAAGCCTCCCCAAGACCCAGAAGGAGAAGGAGAAAAACCCACCTCGAGCGCATGCCCCAAGGGTAGCACGCCCCCGATGAAAGGCCTGTGAAGGATGCCCCTTGCACCCCTAGGGTTCAGATGGTAACCTTCGGCCTAGGTCCCAGCTTTCACACCGTTTTCACACGCCACCCCCATCCTGGGACCTGTAAGGGAGGTGCAGAGATGAAGGCAAAAGGCTTCACGCTCATAGAGCTCGCCATCGTCATCGTGATCATCGGGATTTTGGTGGCCATCGCGGTACCCCGGTTTGTGGACCTTTCCGGGGATGCCAAGGATGCAGCCGTCCAAGCCACAGCGAGCTCCGTCCGGTCCGCTTACGCCATTTACGTGGCCCAGAACAAAGACTATCCCGACACGTGCGCGGACGTTCTCAATGGGCTAGAGGGGGTGAACATCAGCAGCGGTAGCTCCCAGGTTGTCCTCCAGGGCAACGTGACCATTGCCTGTAACGCCGCAAACCCCTCTGCGGGCAATGCCGATATCTCCATCTATGCCAGCGGGGCGAAAACCTACAAAGACTCCAACTCTGCCTTGAAGGTAAACCTTCGCTTTAAGTAAAGCAATGGCATCCCTCGATCCCCCCTCGAGGCCTACCCCCCTCGAGGGGGTTCTTCTTCTTAGCTTGCTCGCAGCCCTCACCGCCATCAACCCTTGGGGGCAGGGGCACGAGGCGATATGGAATGCTCCCCGAGAAGCCGGGATGGCCGTCTTCGTCATGGGGACTCTTCTTGGGGCACTTGCCCGGAAACACCGCGCACCCTACCTAAAAGGAAGGCACCCGGCCCTCCTTGCCTCTCTAGGCTTCCTCTTCTCGGGCATCGCCGCCACCCTCCTCTCACCCCAACCCATCTGGAGCTTTACCGGCTACCCTAGCGTAGGGGACGGGTTGCGGTTTTGGGCCTTAGGGGTAGCCTTCGCCTGGGCAACCTACCTGGCCTTAGAAACAGGCCTCGTAGCTCCCAAACGTTTCGCAACGGCGCTTTTTCTGGCCTTTAGCCTCCACGCCCTGGCCATTTTCCCCCAAGTCTGGAACTGGAAGCTGGACTACACCCACACCCAAGGCCAAACCTACGTACGTTGCTTGGACGTGGCCAAAACCCAGTGCCAAGAAAACCCGGAAGCCACCGCCTCTGGAGTGCACCGAGGGCAGATGCCCATCGGCCTTACCTCCCACCGGGGGCACGCGGCTGGGGTTCTTGCTCTGCTGGGGCTCTTCCTCACAGGGCATTACCTTCGCAGGCCAAGCTGGGGACTCCTTCTCCTCTTCGCCCTGGGAAGCCTAGCCCTTTGGTTTACCCAAACCCGGGGTGGGTGGCTCGCCCTTTGGCTACCCCTCCTGTTTTTGGGCATGTTTGGCGCACGTTCCGAGCCACTCCGGGGCGTCTGGAAGCTTCTAGGGGTGGGGACCCTTACCTTTGGCGTATATTGGGGAGCGACCCACGCCCAACTTGTGGAACCCCGAAAGCTCTTCTCTGACTTGGGCCCCAGCTTCGCCGAGGCCAACGCCTACAGCTCAGGCCGACTGGAACTTTGGCAAAAGGCTATAGCGGCCATCCCCCTACGGCCTCTCTTAGGCTGGGGCTTTGACGGGTTCGCCCGAGCTTATCCCTATGTCGTGGACTGGAACGGAAAAGAGCGCGACCAGACACCCATCGCCCTTACCCCTCCTGTGCGGGTTATCCAAGGCGAAGACCGCCTCATCTACCTAGAAGACTCCCAAGGTCTTCGCCTCCTCGCCCCATCTCCTTACGCCAAGGCGCACAACCTACTGCTGGACCTTGTCTTATCGGTAGGCATTCTGGGAGGCCTCGCCTACCTCCTATGGCTTGGCTCCGCCTTCAGCCAAGCCTCCTGGAACACGCTCCCCTTGACCCTCGTCCTGGTGGGGTATCTCGTCTATGGGCTGACCTGGTATGATAGCGTCCACGTCACGCCCGTGGCCCTTCTGACCTTAGGGGCGTTTTGGACACAAAAGGAGCGATGGCAAAGGGCTTGACCCTGATAGAACTTGCCCTCGTCCTCTTAATGGCGGGGATCCTCGCTGCCGTGGCCGTACCCCGATATCTAGACCTGCAAACGCAAGCCCGCAAAGCCCAACGGCAAGAGGCCCTACGAAACCTACGCTCCGCCTACGCCATCTTCGTAGCCCAAAACAAAACCGTACCCACCTGGAACCAGCTGAAAGCCCTTTTGGGAAACCCCTTGGACCTTCGGCTTTCCTCCTCTTGTCCCTCGGGAACCACGGTGGCCTACTGGGACCACAACCAAAACGCCTCCTGCAACGCCGGGGAGCGCCTGGCCTACCTCTATGCGGATGAAGCCTGTTCGGTCTTCCTCATCGCGGTGAGCCCCACCACGGTCACCGTGCCCATCCGTTGCCTCCGGGGCCATCCGGATACCCTAGAATAGGGTGGCGAACCATGGGGAAAGGCTTCACGCTTATAGAGCTTGCCCTCGTCCTGGTGATCCTTGGCATCCTAGCAGCCATCGCGGTGCCCCGGTTCGTGGACCTCTCCCTCCAGGCGGAGCAGGCTGCCGCCCGGAAAACCCTTCTGGCCCTCAACTCCACGGTGCGCATCCTCACCGTGCAGCTAAGGCGCCCTCCAGGCCTGGACGAGGTGTGGGCGGCCTTAGATTCCCCTTACAAAAAGGACACCTGGGAGGAGCCCTTCCTCAAGCGGAACCCCTACGGCAGCTACAACTACCAGATCATCCTTCGCTACCGGCCAGGACGGGAGTACTGCATGGACGGGTATAACCCCTTTGGCCAGCTGGCCAAAGCAGGGGACCCCGCCACCGAACCCGAGGCCCGCATTGTGGTCTTCCGCCCATACACCTCGGGGATCAGCGCCTATTGCCAGGGAGCGTTCTGATGGGCGCAAGGGGCTATCTTCTCTTGCTTGTGGCCTTGATCCTCGGATTTTTGGGCATCCTCCTCCTCCCCTACTCCCTACTTGCCCGCCTGAACGCGGAAAGAACCCTGAAAACCCAAGCGGCCCTACAAGCCCTCTATTTGGCCGAAGCGGGGGCTCGGGAAGCCATTGCCCTCATCCAAGCGAACCCCAACAACCCCGTCTACGCTACCCAACCCGTTCTGGTATGCCAAACCTCGTCGCCCTGTAGCTCCGCTGCTGCGGATTACGTGGGAAGATACTGCTATAGCACAGGAAGCCTGGGGGGAGTAAACTGTGCGGTTTCCCAAACCCTTTCTGGAGGGAAAAGGCACTTCACAATCCGTGCTGCAGGGGAAAGCGGCGGAGCCGTAGCATGGGTTAGGGCAGTCTACAACGCTACGGATGACGTGGTAGAAGAGTGGGAGGTAGGTCCATGAACCCCTATAGGGCACATGTCTTGGCTAGCTCCAAGGGGTTCAGCCTTGTTGAAGTAGCCCTGGCCCTCCTTCTGTTGGCCGTCCTCATCCTAATTGTCAACGCCTTGTCCTCCACAATCCAAAGCGGAGGAGGCACGCAAATAGCCCAGGACGGGCTCTTTGTGGCGGAAACGCTTTTAGAAGAGGACGCCTCTTTGGCAAATTGTCCCAGCACGCAGAGCCTCACCTTGGGGGGGAAAACCTATGAAGTCTGCCAAAGCTCAAGGAGCGAAGCGCTCTCTACCATTTCCCGGGAAATCACCACGATAAAGGTATACGAAGGAGCCCAGCTCTTGGCCGAGGTAACCCGGGTAGAAGTGTCTCCCTCGAGCCCACCCCCCATCGCCGGCAGCTGCGCTCCCGGGAACCGGAGACAGGTTATCCTCTCGCTACCCCCCACGGGAAACACGTACACCGCATTTTCCCTAAGTTGGTCACCTAACACCCCCGCTAATCAAAGGTTGCGACAAATTACACAAATAACCCCTTTACCCCTAATTCTCTACTTCGGGAACTATGCCTCAGGAAGCGGATTTGCAAACCTCCTCTGGCCCCTCTCCCTAACCGCTAACACCCAAATCCGCCTGCAGTTCTCCAGAAATTTCTCTAGGAACACGACCTATACCTTTAGCCTTCGCTTGCGCGACGCCCTGGGTAGGGAGTACACGGTAAGCCCGTGCGAGGTGAGATGGTGAAGCGACAGGGCCTAACCTTGACGGAGCTAGCCGTGGTGATCCTCCTGGTAGGCCTCTTGGCCCTAGCCCTTTCCACCCTGCTCCTTTCCGGCACGCGTAGCCAAGGGGAAGGCGCCCTTCTGCAAGCCCAAGCCCTGATGGCAGACCTCAGGAACTCCCTGGGCAAGGACCTGCGTAGCGCCACCAACGTGGGCCTTACCGCCAGCAGCACCACGGGCTTCGTGGTCCAGGTAAGTGCCTCGCCGAACCCCCTTTGCGTGCAGTACCGTTTGCAAGCGGGCCGCCTCCAAAGGGCTTCGTGGACAGCAACCAACTGCGGCAGTGGCACGAACAGCGGTTTCCAGGATCTCCTTGCCCCCGCCCTTCTTCCCAACGCCGCCTTCTGTTATGGGGATGAGGGCGTCTACCTCATGGATGCGCCCTGCGACTCCAGCACCCTCAACGGCAAAGCCCTCACCCTAAGAATAGGGGGACGGGACTACCGCTTCCCACCCTTAGTCGTAACCTTGCGCAGCGGATAAACTGGGGGTGGACCGATTATGCCCCTCTTTTTTGCCCTGCGAAACCGCCTCTTGCGCTACGAGGAAGGCCGGGTAGAAAGCTTCCCGGCGGAGGGGTTTCTGGACGAGGAGGGAAGGCCCCGCTACGAGCGGCTCTTTCGAAGGCTTCGGGAGCTAGGAGACCGGGGAGGGTACGTGGGGCTCGGGCCGGAGTTCGCCCTCCTCCGGCTCCAAGCCTTCCCGAGCCTCGAGGGCTTCCCCCTGGAGGAAGCCGTCCTGGCCGAGGCGGAGCGAAGCCCCCTTTTCGCCGGGGAAGCGCTTCTCGCCGACTACCTCCTCGCCGCCCCGGAGGACGAGCGCAGGGTACGGGTCCTCTACGCCGCCATGCCCAAGAAAGGGGCCCTCCTCCTAGGCCGCCTGCGGCCGAGCCGCCTGGAGCCTTTGCCCCTCCTCCTCTGGCGCCACGCCCTCAGGCGGAGCGAAGCGCACACCCTTTTGGTCTTGGAAAACCTAGCCCACACCGTGGCCCTCTTTGAGGGGGGGGTGCTCAAGGGCTTCCGCTACCTTACCCTCGAGGCGGACGCCGGAACGGAAGCCCTCTCGGAAGAGGTGGCCCGCTCCCTTGCCCTCTTCGGCCACCCGGGGGAGGTGGAGGAGGCTTGGCTTCTGGGCCTTCCCACCCCACCCCCCGTACCCCCTGCCTTCCCCGCCAAGCGGATTGCCCAAGAGGTGCCCCAAAACCTAGAGACCCTCGCCCAGGCCCGGGAGCTATCCCTAGACCTCAAGCCAAGGCGGCGCCCCTTGGGGGAGGGGTTACCGCGGGAGGCCCAGCTCGCCGTCTTCCTCGCCTCCCTCTTCTTTGTCCTGGGGCTTCTCGGGCAAAGCTTCCTCCACCAGATGGCCACCCGGGAAAGGGCCCGCCTGGAAAGCCTCCGACGGGAAGCGGCCCTCTTGCGGGAGCAGGCCTTCCAACCGGCGAGGCCCCAGGGGCTCGGCCTGGAGGAGATCCTCAAGGTGGCGGCGGAAAAGCCGGAAAGCCTCTGGCTTACCCGCCTAGAGGCCGGAGAGGGCCGCCTCTTCCTAGAGGGCAAGGCCCTAGACCCCTACGCCCCCCTGCTCTTGGCCCAAAGGCTAGGAGGGCGGGTGGGCCCCCTGGAGCGGGCAAGTGTAGGGGGGCAAACCGTGTACGCCTGGGAGGTGGAGGTTGCAAAGGCCCAAGCTCGGTGAACTCCTCCTGCGCCTTGGGTACCTCAGCGAAGAGCAACTCCAGACCGCCCTAGAGGAGCAGGCCCGCACCGGGGACCTCCTAGGGCAGATCCTCCTGCGGCGGGGCTATGTGAAGGAGGAAGACCTGGCTCAGGTTCTGGCCGATCAGCAGCGGGCCCCCCTTGTCCGCCTCGCGGAGCTTTCTCCCGACCCCCAGGCCCTACGCCTTCTAGACCCCCGCTTCGCCCGGGAAAAGCGGGTCTTTCCCTTCAGGGTGGAGGGCAACCGCCTCCATGTGGCCATGGCCCACCCCTCGGACCTGGCCCTCCTGGACGAGCTCCGCTTCCTCACGGGAAAAGAAATCGTGCCCTACCTGGCCCCGGACCGGGAAATCCTCGAGGCCCTGGACCGCCTCTTGGCCGAGGAAGCCCGGCCCAAGGCGGAAACCCGACGGGAGGAAGCCGCCCAGGTGGACCTAACCC
Source organism: Thermus sp. LT1-2-5 (assembly GCF_040363165.1). Lineage (NCBI taxonomy): Bacteria > Thermotogati > Deinococcota > Deinococci > Thermales > Thermaceae > Thermus > Thermus javaensis. Next base: position 27,644 of record NZ_BSRG01000017.1, read on the forward strand.
TGGAGGCCATGCCTGCGGTGCGCCTGGGCCAAGCCCTCTTGGAGCGGGCCATCGCCCTCACCGCCAGCGACCTTCACCTAGACCCAGAGGAAACCCATCTGGCGGTTCGGGCCCGGGTGGATGGGGTAATCCAAGAGCTAGAGCGGCTTCCCAAGGACCTGGAAGCCCCCCTCGCCGCCCGCTTCAAGGTCTTGGCGGGCATGGACATCGCCGAAAGGCGCCGTCCCCAAGACGGCCACTTCACCTTCCCCTTTGAGGGCAAGCGTTATGAGGTGCGGGTGGCCTCCGTGGGGAGCCTCCACGGGGAAAAACTCACCCTGCGCATCATCTACCCCACGGGGGTGCGGCTCGGCCTGACGGAGCTTGGGATGCTCCCCGAGGAGCTCGCCCTTTTCCAAAAGCTTCTGCGCAAGCCCCACGGCATCCTCTTCGTCACCGGCCCCACGGGAAGCGGCAAGACCACCACCCTCTACGCCGCCTTGGACCGCCTGTACACCCGCGAGAAGACCTTCGTCACCATCGAAGACCCCGTGGAGTTTCCCTTGGAAGGGGTGGTGCAGATCCCCGTGCAGCCCAAGATCGGCCTCACCTTCGCCGAGGCCCTGCGGAGTGTCCTCCGCCTGGACCCCGACGTGATCCTGGTGGGGGAGGTGCGGGACACGGAAACCCTGGACACCGCCCTCCGGGCCGCCCTCACCGGGCACCTGGTCCTGGCCACCCTCCACGCCAACGACGCCATCGCCGCCGTGACCCGGCTTTTGGAAATGGGCGCGGAAAGGCACCTCCTCGCCTCCACCCTCCTCGGCACCGTGGCCCAACGCCTGGTGCGCCGGGTCTGCCCCCAGTGCGCCCGGCCCCAGCCCCTTTCCGAAGAGGCCCGCCTCTTCTTCGGGGAGGAAGCGCCCGAGATGGAGGTGCGGGGGGAGGGGTGTCCTTTTTGCCGGGGCACGGGGTACAAGGGACGGGTGGGCCTTTACGAGGTCTACGCCCCGGACCGGGAAGCCCTCTACCGCCTGGGCCAAGGCGCCAGCGAGGGGGAACTGCGGGAGCTCGCAAAGGCCCAGGGGCACCGGGATCTGCGGGCGGTGGGGCTTCACCAGGTGCGGGCAGGGGTCACCACGGGGAGCGAGCTTTTGCGGGTGCTGGGCATCTGGGAGTAGGGCATGCGCTTCCTCTACGAAGCCACGGACGAGAAAGGCGAACGGATTTACCGAGGCGTCCTCGAGGCGGAAACCCCGCAAGGGGCGAGGCGCCGCCTCCGGGAAATGGGGCTCTACCCCTTGCGCCTGGAGAGGGTAAGGCGACCCACCAGAAGGCGGGTACCCCTTCCCGAGCTCGTCCTCTTCATGGAAGAGTTCGCCACCTTGGTGGGGGCGGGGGTATCCGTGGCCCAGGCCCTGCACACCCTTTCCCTGGAAAGCCGCCATCCCCTTTTAAAAGAAGCAGCCCGAGGGGTGCGGGAACGGGTGGAAGGGGGCGAGGGCCTGGCCCAGGCCATGGGCGCCTATCCCGAGGTCTTCCCTCCCCTGGTGCGGGCCCTGGTGGGGGCGGCGGAGGTGGGCGGGGCCTTGGAAGTGGTCCTAAGGCGCATCGCCGAGTACCTGGACAAAAGCCACGATCTGCGGGAGAAGGTGCGCACCGCCCTCCTCTACCCCTCCTTCGTGGTGGCGGTCTTGGTTTTGGTGGTGGCGGTGCTACTCCTTTTCGTCATCCCCGTCTTCGCCCGGCTTTACGGGGCGGCGGGGGCGGAGCTTCCCTGGCCCACCCGCTTCCTCATTGGCACCTCCTTCTTCGTGCGGCAAAACGGGCTTTGGCTTCTCCTTCTCCTGGTGGGCCTGGCGTACTTCCTAAGGGCTTACCACCAGACCCCTGGGGGAGCGCGGCTTCTGGATGGGTTCCTCCTCAAGCTTCCCCTGGTGGGGCCCGTCCTGCACAAGGCAGCCATGGCCCGCTTCGCCCGCACCTTGGCTACCCTCTACGAAGGAGGGGTGCTCATCACCCAGGCCCTCGAGGCCACCCGCAACACCCTGGGCAACGCCGCCTTGGCCGAGGCTTTGGACCGGGTTTTAGAACGGGTGGTGCGGGGGGAATCCCTAAGCGCAGCCATGGGCCGGGAACCCCTCTTCCTGCCCATCCTGGTGCGCCTAACCCTGGTGGGGGAAGAGGCGGGAAGTCTGGACCAGATGCTTTACCAGGCCGCCTTCCACCTGGAACGGGAGGTGGATTATGGGGTGAAGCGGCTTTCCTCCAGCATCGAGCCCACCCTCATCCTGGTCCTGGGGGGTATAATGCTCGTGGTCGCCCTAGCGCTGTATCTGCCCCTCTTTGACCTCTCGCGAATCCTGCGCCGATGAAACTCCCTATTTGGCTTTGGTTCCTCCTGCCCCTGGCGGTCCTCCTCTGGAGCGCCAACACCCTCCTTTCCGCCTACCGGGACTACCAAGGGACAAGAAGCGAAGCGGTGGCTTTGGAAAGAGAGATAACAGCCCTCAGCCAACGCCTTCCCCAGGCCCTGGCCGAAGCTCCCTTGCGGGAAGAGGAGCTTCCCCGCCTCTACCAAGGCCTCTTCCGCCTGGCGGAAGGGAAAGGTCTGGAGCTTCACGCCCTGGAGCCTGGGGAGGCGGAAAGCGCCGGCAACGTCCGGGCCTGGCGGCTTCACTTCCGGCTTCAAGGCCCCTACACCGGGGTTTTGGGCTTTCTCGAGGCCCTCCCCTCCCTGGACCAGCCCCTCTGGGTGGAAAGCTACGCCCTCGAGCCCTCCGGGGAACGGGCAGAGCGCCTGGCCCTAGACCTCACCCTCCGGGTCCTCGCCCCTTAGGCCCACCGCCCGGTAGAGGGCTTCCTCCTCCTCCGCCGTGAGGTAGCGGGCAGCACCCAGGGGCAAATCCCCCAGGGTTAAGGGGCCTAGGGAAAGCCGCTTCAGGTAGAGCACCCGGTTGCCCCGGGCAGCGAACATGCGCTTCACCTGGTGGAAGCGCCCCTCCCAAAGGACCAGCTCCACCCACCTGGGGTCCTCCTCGAGGCGAAGCTCGGCGGGCAGTAGCCTTTCCCCATCCAGAAGAAGGCCCTGGGCGAAGGCCTTCTGGTCTTCTGGGGTGGCCGGGTGGAGGAGGTGCACCAGATAACGCTTGGCCACCTTGTGCCGGGGATGGGTGAGGCGGTGGAGGAGCTCCCCATGGGTGGTGAAGAGGAGAAGCCCCTCCGTGTCCTTGTCCAGGCGGCCCACCGGGGAAAGGTCCCGGGTGGGAAAGCCCTCCAGGAGGGCATAGACGGAAGGGCCTTCCTTGCGGCTCGTCACGTAACCTTGGGGTTTGTGAAGGAGGACGTGGTGGTGGCGCCGCACCTGAAGGGGCTTCCCGTCCAGGGCCACCTCCGCCCCCTGAGGCACGGGGAAACCCGGGTCCCGCACCACCGCCTTCGCCACGGAAACCCGCCCCGCCCGCACGAGCCGCGCCACCTCCTTGCGGCTTCCCAGGCCCAGGCGGGCGAGGAGCCTATCCAGACGCTCCCTCTTCATAGCTCCCTGGCCCCTTCCAGCCACCAAAGGGCCCCCTTAGCCTCCAGCCTGGCAAACTCCTCCGGGGTGAGCCCCTTGGCCTCCACCCGCCCCGGGTTAAACCGCTGGAGGAGGGCGAGGCGCTCCAAAGGATCCTGGGGGAGGTGGGGGGACACCACCAGAAGGTCCACGTCGCTCGCCAGGTTGAAGTCACCCCGGGCCACGGAGCCGAAGAGGTACACCTTGGCCTCCCCCAAGGCTTCCCGCACCCGCCTAGCGTACTCCTGGGCCTCAGCGAGAAGCTCCTCCCAGACCCCTTGCCGCGCCTTAAGCGCCTCGGAGGCCATGCCACACCTCCTCCACCCAAACAAGGACCTTACGGGCCGCCTCCAAGGCCTCTTTGGCCCTCGCCTCGGTGTAGTACTCGTAAGGGCTTCCCTCCGGGTAGGCGTCGGGATAACGGGCGGGGATGTAGTGAAGGTCCAGCCCCTTGGCGGCCTCCTCCACCTCCCCACCCACCTCCACCCCCGACTCCCGCAAGGCCTGCACCAGGCGCAAGAGAGCATGCCCAAAGGCAGGGCGTCCCAAGCCCCGGAGAAGCCCCTTTAGGGCATATTCCGCCCCTTGGTGGGCCTTGAAGCTCGCCCAGTCGTAATCTCCCCTTTCCAGGTCCCGCGTTGCCGAGTCCAGGGTGTGGCGGGCCTGGGCGAGCCACCGGGCAAACTCCTCCCAGTCCAAGGGCGCCATCCTCCTTATCCTAAGGGGCATGAGGCTTTACCAGTGGGACAGCTACGCCACCCGGTTCCAGGCCCAGGTCCTAAGGGCCTGGAGCGACGAAAAAGGGCACTACGCCGTGCTTTCGGAAACCCTTTTCTACCCCGAGTCCGGGGGGCAGCCTGCGGACACCGGGGTCCTGCGGGGGGCGTTCGGGGAGGTGCGGGTGGTCCACGCCTACGAGGAGGAAAAGGCCTTCGGGGACGTGGTCCATGTCCTCTCCCACCCCGTCCCCGAAGGGGCCTTGGTGGAGGGGGAGATTGACTGGGAAAGGCGCTTCCGCCACATGCAGCGGCACACCGCCCAACACATCCTCTCCCAAGCCCTCCTCCGGGCCGGGGGGTACCACACCGTGGCCGTGAGCCTGGACTCGGCGGTGTGTACCGTGGACCTCGAGGAGGAACTGGAAGAGGACAAGCTCCGGCAAGCGGAGGCCCTGGCGGCCTTCGCCGTCTACGCCGACTACCCCGTGGAGGCCTTCTGGGTGACGGAGGAGGAGCTGGCCCAATACCCCTTGAGACGCCCCCCCAAGGTGCAGGGTCGGGTACGCCTGGTGCGCATCGGGGACTTCGATCTCGCCGCCTGCGGCGGCACCCACCTCAAGACGAGCGCCCAAGCCGGGCCCATCAAGGTCCTCAAGTGGGAGCGGTACAAGGGGGGAAGCCGGGTCTACTTCGTGGCGGGGTGGGAGGCGTTGGAAGACTACCACGCCAAGCACGCCCTCCTTTCCCGGCTGGCCCTTGGCTTTTCCACCAACCCCTTGGACGTGGACAAGCCCATCCAGAAGCTCCAGGAAGAGCTTTACGCCCTCAAGGGGGAAAACCAGGCCCTAAAGGAAGCCCTGGTGGAGGCCCTACTCCCCCGGGCCCTGGAGGACAGGGCGCTCCTGGTCCCAGCCCCCGTTTTAGGGGAGCTTGCCAAAAAGCTCCTTTCCTGGAGCGACAAGACCTTCCTCCTCCTCTCGCCGGAGGGTCGCTTCGCCCTCTTAGGCCCCAAGCGGATGGAGGTCTTGGAGGGCCTGAAGGCCCTGGGGGCCAAGGGTGGGGGCAAGGAGGTGGTCCAGGGGGCCCTGCCCCAGGAGAAGGTGGCGGAGGCCCTGGACCCTAAGCGGGTAAGCTAGGGGCATGGGGCTTTTTGAGGGGAAAGGCGTCCTGGTCACCGGGGGCGCCAGGGGGATTGGCCGGGCCCTCGTGCGGGCCTTCGCCCGGGAAGGGGCCTTGGTGGCACTCTGCGACCTCAGGCCCGAGGGGCGGGAGGTGGCGGAGGAGGTGGGCGGGTTTTTCGTCCAGGCGGACCTGGCGGAGGAGAGGGACCGGGTGCGCTTCGTGGAGGAGGCGGAAAAGGCCCTAGGCCGGATCGATGTCCTGGTGAACAACGCCGCCACCGCCGCCCCGGGTTCGGCCCTCACGGTGAAGCTCCCCGCCTGGCGGAAGGTTTTGGAGGTGAACCTCACCGCTCCCATGCACCTTTCCGCCCTGGCCGCCCGCAGGATGCAGAAGGTGGGGGGCGGGGCCATCGTGAACGTGGCCAGCGTCCAAGGGCTCTTCGCCGAGCAGGAAAACGCCGCCTACAACGCCTCCAAGGGGGGCCTGGTGAACCTCACCCGCTCCTTAGCCCTAGACCTCGCCCCCTTAAACATCCGGGTGAACGCCGTGGCCCCTGGGGCCATCGCCACCGAGGCGGTCTTGGAAGCGATCCTGCTCTCCGAAGACCCGGAGAAGACCCGCCGGGACTGGGAGGACCTCCACGCCCTGCGCAGGCTGGGGCAGCCTGAGGAGGTGGCGGAGGCGGTGCTCTTCTTGGCCTCGGAGAAGGCCAGCTTCATCACCGGGGCCATCCTGCCCGTGGACGGGGGGATGACGGCCAGCTTCATGATGGCGGGCCGGCCCGTCTAGCGGTAAAGCTCCCGGGCGATCACCAGGCGCTGGATCTCCGAGGTGCCCTCGTAGATCTCCGTGACCTTGGCGTCCCGGTAGTAGCGCTCCACCCGGTAGTCCCGGTGGTAGCCGTAGCCCCCCAGGACCTGCACCGCCTCCCGGGTCACCTCCACCGCCACCTGGCTGGCGAAGAGCTTGGCGGCGCTGGCCTCGAGGGTAAAGCGCTCCCCCAGGTCCTTCTTCCCTGCCGCCTCCAGGGTAAGGGCCCGGGCGGCGGCGATCTTCACGTGCATATCGGCGATCTTGAAGGCGATGGCCTGGTGCTCCCTTAGCTTCTTGCCGAACTGCTCCCTTTCCTCGGCGTAGGCCTTGGCGATCTCGTAAGCGCCCCGGGCGATGCCCACCGCCTGGGCCGCCACCCCCACCCGCCCCGAGTCCAGCCCCGCCAGGGCGTAGGCCAGGCCACGCCCCTCCTCCCCCAATAGGTTCCCCTCGGGGACGAAAACCCCCTCCAGGCGCACCTCCGCGGTGTGGGCGGCGTGAAGGCCCATCTTCTCCTCGGGCGGACCGAAGGATAGCCCCTTGGCGTCCTTTTCCACCAGGAAGGCGCTGATGCCCCGTTCCGTGCGGGCCATGACCACGTAAAGGTGAGCCTGGCCAGCGGAGGTGATCCAGCTCTTCACCCCGTACAGCTCGTACCCTCCTGGCACCTTACGGGCCTGGGTGCGAAGGCTTTTAGCGTCCGAGCCCGCCTGGGGTTCGGTGAGGCAGAAGGCCCCAATCCACTCCCCCCGGGCCAGGGGCACCAGATACCTCTGCTTTTGCGCCTCGGTACCAAAGCGGAGAAGCATGTACTGGGGAAGCCCGCTGGTCACGGAAAGGATCACCGCCACGCTGGGGTCGGCGGCGGCGATTTCCTCCAGGGCCAAGGCCCAGGTGATGGAGTCTAGCCCCACCCCGCCCCAGGCCTCCGGGGTGGTCATGCCGAGAAGCCCAAGCTCCGCCAGGGCCCTAAGCTGCGGCCAGGGATACTTTCCCTCCTTGTCGTACTCCGGGGCCAGGGGGTAAAGCACCTCCTTGGCCACCTTGCGCACCGTGTCCAAGACCAGCTTCTGTTCCTGGGTAAGGGTCATCGCCCCCTATCGTATCACCGCAAGGGGGCAAAAAAGCGTCAGGTTTCGCCCCAACGGGGGGCGCGCTCCGCCTTCAGGCCCAAATGGTCCAGGATGCGTTGGGTGACAAAGGCCAGGAGGTCCTTGACTGCCTGGGGCCGATGGTAGAAGCCGGGGCTCGCCGGCAGAACCACAGCCCCCGCCTCCGCCGCCTGCACCATGGCCCGAAGGGTGGGAAGGGGCAGGGGGGTTTCCCGGGGCACCAGGATGAGGGGCCTTTTCTCCTTCAGGTGCACGTAGGCCGCCCGGGTGAGGAGGGTGTCGGCGAGGCCCAGGGCGATCTTGGCCAAGGTGGTGGCGGAGCAGGGCACCACCACCATGCCCCGGGTGGGGAAGGAGCCCGAGGCGATGGGAGCCCCCAGGTCCGCATCCCGATAGACCCGGCTCGCCAAGGGGTAAAGGTCCTTAGGGCTTAAACCCGCCTCCTCCCAAAGCACCCGCTTGGCCCCCTGGGAGACCACCAGGTGCACCTCGGCCAGGCCCTGGAGGGCCTCCAAGAGGTCCAGGGCGTAGGGCATGCCGCTTGCCCCCGAAATCCCCACCACCACCCGGGGTAAGGCCTGCATGCCTCCCATCCTAAAGGGAAAACCCCAGGCCCAATGGGCCTGGGGGGCACCCCGTGGGGCGGGGACTTACTTCAGCTCCACCACCGCGCCCACGGCCTCGAGCTTCTTCTTGATCTCCTCCGCCTCAGCCTTGGGGATGCCCTCCTTGACGGGGCCGCCCTTCTCCGCCAGGTCCTTGGCCTCCTTGAGGCCAAGCCCGGTGATGGCCCGGAGCTCCTTGATGACCTCCAGCTTCTTGGCCCCAGCGTCTTTGAGGATCACGTCAAACTCGGTCTTCTCCTCAGCAGGAGCCGCAGCCGCCGCCTGGGCCGGGGCCGCAGCCACGGCCACGGGGGCAGCGGCGGTCACACCCCAAGCCTCCTTGAGGGCGTCAATGAGCTGCTTGAGTTCCAAAACCGTCGCCTGGGAAAGCTCTTCCTTGATGCGTTCGATGTCCAAAGCCATCTTCTACCTCCTACGCCGCCTTCTTCTCCGCGTACGCATCCAAGATGCCTACCAGTTCCCGGGCCACACCCCCCAGGACGCCCACGAGCTCGGCCATGGGCGCCTGCAAGATCCCCACCAGCTCCGCCCGGAGCTCGTCCATGGTGGGGAGTTCCGCCAAGGCCACCACGTCCTTGGCCGAAAGCACCTGCCCCTGGAGCAGACCGCCCTTGGCCTCGGGGATGCCCTTGGGGTTCTTCTTGGAGAACTCCACCAGGGCCTTGGCCGCCGCCACCGGGTCCCCGTAGAAGACCACGGCGCTTGGACCCTGAAGTCCATCGAGTTTGGGCAGGCCCAGTTCCTCCAAGGCGATCCGGATCAGGGTGTTCTTGGCTACGAAAAGCTGCGCCCCCTTCTCCTTCAGCGCCTGGCGCAGGGCGTGGGTTTCCTTGGCGGAAAGCCCCTGGTAGTTCACCAGGAAGAAGGAGCCACGGGCCGCCTCAAGCCTTTCCTTGAGGGCGGCGAGAAGCTCAACGTTGCGCTTGTTTGGCACGCCTTCCTCCCTTTTGGGGCAGGGGAACCCCAACCGATTTTCGGGCTTTACGAAACGCTCCCCCTCAAGCGCCTCGGCGGGATGTTTAAGGCCTGAAGCCCCCCGCTGTCTTGGGCCTGGGCGCAAAGGCGCCCGGGGTGCCACCCTGAAGTCTAAGGGAAGGAGGGCCTGGCGTCAAGCCAAGCCCCCACGAAGGAAGCCTTTAGGAATGGGGGTTGATGCGGATGCTGGGCCCCATGGTGCTGGTCACGTAAACGGAGCGGAGGAAGGTGCCCTTGGCCGCCTCGGGCTTGCTGGCCTCGAGGGCCTTGATGAAGGCGCGGATGTTGTCGGCGAGCTTCTCTACGGGGAAGCTCGCTTTGCCCACGGGAGCGTGGATGGCCCCGGTCTTGTCGTTGCGGAACTCAATCCGCCCCGCCTTGATCTCCCGGATAATCTCCCCGATGTTGAAGCCCACGGTCCCCGCCTTGGGGTTAGGGAGGAGGCCCCGGGGGCCCAGGATGCGGCCCAGCTTAGCCCCCACCGCCCCCATCACGTCCGGGGTGGCCACCACGGCGTCAAAGTCCATCCAACCATCCAGGATCTTCTGGATGATCTCTTCCCCACCCACGTAGTCGGCTCCGGCCTCCTCCGCCTCCTTGATCTTCTCCCCCTTGGCGATGGCCAGAACCCGCACCTGCTTGCCGAGGCCGTGGGGCAAGGAAACCGTGCCCCGCACGTTTTGGTCGGACTTCCGCGGGTCAATGCCCAACTTGGCGTGGACCTCCACGGTCTCGTCAAACTTGGCCGTGGCCAGCTCCTTCACCAGCTGGGCGGCCTCGTCAATGGTGTAAACCCGGTTCGGGTCCACCTTCTCCAAGAGGGCGCGGTAGCGCTTGCCGTGCTTAGGCATCCTTCACCTCCGGCGCGCCCACCACCTCCACCCCCATGGACCGGGCCGAGCCAGCGATCATGCGGGCAGCGGCCTCCAGGTCGGTGGTGTTCATGTCGGGGAGCTTCTGCTTGGCGATCTCCAGCACCTGCTGCCAGGTGATGCGGCCCACCTTCTCCCGCCCCGGCTTGTGGGCCCCCTTCTCCAAACCCGCCGCCTTGCGGATCAGGTAGCTGGCGGGCGGGGTCTTGGTGATAAAGGTGAAGGAGCGGTCGGCGTAGATGGTGATCTCCACGGGGACGATAGCGTCCCCCATGTTGGCGGTGGCCGCATTAAAAGCCTTGACGAACTCCATGATGTTGGCCCCGTGCTGGCCCAAGGCCGGGCCCACCGGGGGCGCAGGCGTGGCCTTGCCTGCGGGCAGCTGCAGCTTGACTACGGCAACGACTTTTTTCATTTTTCCCTCCTAGGCTCCCCCCAAGTTAGGGGTACAAACGCCTTTAGGCTTTGACCACCTGGGAAAAGTCCAGCTCCACAGGGGTCTCGCGCCCGAAGATGGTGACCATGACCTTGACCTTGCCCTTTTCCGGGTTGATCTCGGTCACGGTGCCGGTAAAGTCCGCGAAGGGGCCGGAAACGACCCGGACCTGGTCCCCCTCTCGGAAGGCCACCTGGGCCTTGGGGGCCTCCTTCTTGCCCAAAAGGCCGGAGACCTCGAGGATGTGCCGCACCTCATCCGGGGAGAGGGGCACGGGGCGGCTTCCCGCTCCCACGAAGCCGGTGATGCCCGGGGTGCTCCGCACCACCTCCCAGGCCTCGTTGGGCTCCTCCTCATCCCCCAGGTCCATCTGCACGAAGAGGTAGCCGGGGAAGAGCTTCTTCTTGACGACCTCCTTCTTCCCCCCCTCGCGGAGCTCCACCACCTCCTCCGTGGGGATCAGGACCTGGTAGATCTTGTCCTGAAGGCCGAAGGCCTGGATGCGCTTCTCCAGGTTGGCCTTGGCCTTCTCCTCCTGCCCCACGTAGGTGTGGACCGCGTACCATTCGATGCTCATCGCAAAAGCCCTATGAGGAAGCGGAAAACCAGGTCGTAAAGGCCCAGGAGCACCATGGAGGCCAAGGTGAAAAGAAGGACCGCCTGGGTGCCCTCAACGATCTGCTCCCGCGTGGGCCAGGTGACCCGGGCGAGCTCCGCCCGGGCTTCCTGGAAGTAACGGACGATCCGGGCGAACATCAGACCTTCACTTCCCGGTGCACGGTGTGCTTGTCGCACCAGGGGCAGTACTTCTTAAGCTCCAGCTTGGAGGTGGTGTTGCGCTTGTTCTTCTCGGTGGCGTAGTTGCGGCGCTTGCACTCGGTGCACTCCAAGAGGATCTTGATGCGGACCTCGCTGGCCATGCCTCACCTCGCAAAAAGGGGGGAGGAAACCTCCCCCCTAGGGCTTACTCCAGGATCTTGGTGACCACGCCGGCGCCCACGGTCCGCCCACCCTCCCGGATGGCAAACCGCAAACCCTCCTCCAACGCCACCGGCTTGATCAGCTCCACCGTAAACGTCACATTGTCCC
>NZ_BSRG01000018.1 GCF_040363165.1 Thermus sp. LT1-2-5
ACTGGTGGAGCTGGGGGGCAGGTGGTTCGTCCTCAACCTGGCTCCCCATCACGAGACCGCGGCGCGCCTCCTGGGGGCCGGGCGATATTACCTGCTGGAGTGAAGGGGGTGCGGAATGTGGGCGCTAAGGCCCTGGCCCTGGCCTTCGGGGCCACCCTGCCTTGGCCAGGGCTACCCCGGCTAGCCCTGGCGCCAGAAGACCCCAGGGCTCTTTCCTTCGCCACGGGGGAAGGGGTGAGGTGGGAGGGGGAGGACGTGGCCTTGGCCTTGGTGGTGTTACGGACGGGGGTGGGGGAGCTCCCCTTGGACTTTGGCAAGGCCAAGGGAGGGGTGCTGCGGCCCGTGGGGGTTAGGCTTTGAGGGATCCGTTTCCTAGGTGCATTGCTGTTTTCCCAGGTGCTCGAGGACGTAGGAGGCTTTTTCTAGAAGCTTTGAGACGCGGAATACCTTGGCGTCAAATTTTCCCTGCTGGTCGTCGTAGTAGTATACCTGCCAAAGGTGAGCCTGGGTTTTTACGAGCGACCCCGCGTTTAGGGGATCGATGAAGCTGCTTCTATAGTCGCGGATGAGCTCCAAGGAAATATTCCCGGTATACCAATATCGATCGCTTTTCACTTCCAGACATACGGTTTCTCTTCCGTTTTGAACACGAAAATCAAAATCGCTCTTCTCTCCAGGCGACGGGCGCGTGTAGGATAAACCCGACTCTTTAAGCCATCTTTCCGTGTACCTTTCAAAGGCGTGTTGGATATTGGCTTCGCGGTGATCGATATTTCCTTCCCGCGCGAGCTTCTCCAACGTCCTCTTGATCGACAGAACCCCCTCCAGATCTTTGTTTTCCATGTGCAACTGGCAAAGCAGATGTTCCTCTAAGTTGGTGGGGTTTTGGGGAGGCTCCTCCCACACCCATTCTTGGGGCAAGAGCAGGAAAACCCCCTTTGCGCCATCTGGAGATGGCGTTTGATTGAACAAGATCCGTATATTTTTGCCCCCCATTTCCCCCTCAAGAGGGAGTTGGTGGTTTTCCCAAAGCTCCGCAACTTTTTGCCAGATAACAATCTGGATCCCTTTCATGCCTTGCGCAAAGGATATGCCTTTTCCCAGAAAATGTCAACTCGTTCTTGGGTAGATTTCCTTGACGTTCGGTTCCTTCCCGTGAACCTAGGGTTGAAGCGGCGGGAGTTCTGTGAGGCGGTGGGGGAACTCAGGCAGGGAAAGGCCCCGACCAGGTGCAAGCGGGGCAGAAGCTAATAAAGAGTGTCCGGTTCAACAGGTTCAAAGGGATGGCTCCTGCGCCGTGGGTGTGTCTGGCTGGGGTACGAGGGGGTTGCCCAGATAATCTTGCGTATTTTGAGAAAACCATGATAGGATGGCCTCGCCCGAAAGGGCGAAGCTGAAGCTGGTATGCCTCCCCCACCGCTCATGGAGCGGTGGGCTATAAACTTTCTCACGCCCCCGGGCTAAACTGAGGGTGCCCGGAAAGGGGCGGGCCGATTATGGAAAGGGTGGCCATATTTATTGACGGCTCCAACCTCTACAAGGGGTTGGTGCAACACCTGGGCTCGGACTATCGGCTGAACTTTGTGGAGTTCATCACCCTTCTCACCGCTGGGAGGCGGCTTCTTCGCGCCTACTACTACAACGCCCCCCTGCCCCCAGAAGACCCTGCGGCCAAGGCCCACCAAAGCTTCCTCAATTACCTGAAGCGGGTACCCTATGTGGCGGTGCGCCTGGGGCGGCTGGAGCGCCGGGCGGACGGTTTTGTGGAAAAGGGGGTGGACATCCAGATCGCCATTGACATCCTGCGCCTGGCCTACGCCGACGCTTATGACGTGGCGGTTTTGGTTTCGGGGGATGGGGACTTCGCCGAGGTGGTGCGGGTGGTGCAGGACATGGGCAAGCAGGTGGAGAACACCACCTTCCACGCCCTTTCCTCCCACCGCCTGGCCCAGCAGGCGGACCGCTTCTACCCCCTGGACGATTTTCCCTGGGAGAGGCTTAGGGCGCCAAGCCTCCCCCAGGCTCCCGAGGGCGGGGAGGGCTAGAGGAGCTCCTCGGGGCGGAAGAAGAGGGCGATCTCCCTTTGGGCGTCCTCCGGGGTGGCCGAGCCGTGGATCACGTTCTCGTCGATGGTGGTGGCGTAGTCCCCGCGGATGGTGCCCGGGAGGGCGTCTTTGGGGTGGGTGGCCCCCATCATCTTGCGCACCTCGGCGATGGCGTTGGGGCCTTCCAGGACCATGGCCACCACCGGCCCTGAGGTGATGAAGCCCACCAGGCCGGGAAAGAAGGGCTTTTCCCGGTGTTCGGCGTAGTGCTTTTCCGCCAGTTCCTGGGAGAGCTTGAGGGCCTTTAGCCCCACGATGCGGAAGCCCTTGCGCTCAAACCGGGCGAGGATTTCCCCCACCAGGCCGCGCCGGAAGCCGTCGGGTTTGATCATGACGAAGGTGCGCTCCATACCCCTAGGAGTCTACCAGGTCCTCAGGGGCCTTTGAAGTAGCCCAAGAGGATGTAACCCACCACCAGGATCCAAAGGGCGATGAGGAGCACGTCCCGCCAGCCGATGCGGGGGCGTTTTTCCGGTTCTAAGACCTGGGTGGGGAGCTCGTCGGGCTCCTCCCCCAGTTTTAGGCGCACCGGGGCCCCCCGGGCGGCCTCGAGGGGCAGGGCGTAGGGCCGGTTCCCAGCGGGGAGCTCCTCCGGCACCCGCACCACGATGGCGCTCACGTTGTCGGGACCGCCCCACTCGTTGGCCAGGGCCACCAGGCGCTGGGCGGCCTCCTGGGGAGGGAAGGTCTTGAGGACTTCCTTCAGGGTGCGCTCGTCCAGCACCCCGGAAAGCCCATCGGTGCAAAGGAGAAACACGTCTCCTGGCTCCAGCTTGAGCCCCAGGAGGTCCACCCGGGCCTGGGGGAAGGAACCCAGGGCGTTGGTGATCACGTTGCGCCAGCGGTGGGTCCGGGCCTCCTCGGGGGTGAGGAGGCCTTGGCGCACCCTTTCCGCCACCCAGGAGTGGTCCTCGGTGAGGAGGGAGAGCTCCCCTTGGCGGAGGAGGTAGGCCCTCGAGTCCCCCACGTGGGCGATGAGGGCGTAGGGGAGGTCCAGGACCAAGCAGGTGGCGGTGGTGCCCATGCCCCGGTTCTCCGGGCGCTGGGCCTCGTGGAAGATGCGCTCGTTGGCCCGCTCAAAGGCCTCCAGGAGCGCTTTGGGGGAGGGTTCCTTGTCCTTCAGGTGCTCCAGGATGGTTTCCACCGCCAGCCTGGCCGCCACCTCCCCGGTGCGGTGCCCCCCCATCCCGTCCGCCACCACGAAGGCGCCGCCCCAAGGGGTGAGGGCGTGGCCCACGGCGTCCTCGTTCTTGGGGCGCTTGCGGCCGGGGTGGGTTTCCAGGGCAAAGGAGAGCTCCGGCACGGGGGGATTTTACCGCATAACCTTGACGCATACCGCATAGGGCGGTATCTTAAAGGTAAGCCCGGGCCCCAAAAGCCCGGCGGTTTTGTTTTGGGAGGGCGCCATGCGCTTTGAAAAGATCGCCCCCTACACCTACCGCATCCCCAAACAGGGCAAGATGCGGGTGGACGCCGTCTTCTTTGCCTCGGAGGAGATCCTCAAGGACCTGGAGGGGGAAAACTACGCCTCCTTGCAGCAGCTTATGAACGTGGCCACCCTGCCCGGCATCGTGGAGCCAGCTTTGGCCATGCCCGACATCCACTGGGGCTACGGCTTCCCCATCGGCGGGGTGGCGGCCTTTGACCCGGAGGAGGGCGGGGTGGTGAGCCCGGGTGGGGTAGGGTTTGACATCAACTGCCTTCCCGCAGGAACCCGCATCCTGGCCCATGACCGCTACACTCGGCCCATAGAGGAACTCGCCCAAGAGCGGGATCCCCTTTTGGTGGCCTGGCGCTTAGGGGAGCGCCCCGAGGCGGCGCGCGCCCTTTTCCTCCTTTCCCGGGAAGGGGAGGAGCTGGTGCGCCTCCGCACCGAAGGGGGCTTTGTCCTCGAGGCCACCCCCGACCACCCGGTCTACACGCCCGCAGGGATGCGCCCTGCGGGCGAACTGCGGCCGGGCGACCTGGTGGCGGTGCACCCCTTCCGGGGGCTCCCGTACGAACCGCCCCCTCCCTTGACCCTTGTGGGGGAGGAGGTGGCGGAGGCTTGGGCTAAGGAGCTGGGCTTTCCCCGGGCCCTTTCGGAGCTCCGGGCGCGGGGGCTTCTCCCCCTTAAGGCGGACCACCCCCACCTGCCGGCCCTTTTGCGCTTGATGGGGTACGCCCTGGGGGGTGGGACCCTGTACCGCTCTGGGGGAAGGGCCTACCTCCTCCTCTACGGGGAAAGGGAAGGTCTCCTGGAGGCCAAGGCCGATCTGGAGCGTCTGGGCTTCCGGGCGGGGGGGCCTTATCTGCGCCGGCGCCACCCCGGCTCCCGGGGCCGGGCCTTTTCCAGGGAGGAGGCTAGGCTTAAGGTATCCTCTCGCGCCCTCTTTCTCCTCCTCCGCGCCCTCGGGCTTCCCGAGGGGGCCAAGCGGGGGCCTGGGCTTCCCCTCTGGCTTTTTGCCCTTCCCTCGTGGCTTAAGGCCAACTTCCTGGCGGGGCTTTTCGGGGCGGGGCTCTCTGCGCCCAGGGCGGTGAGGGGCCATGGCCACACCCTCATGCCCCCACTCCTCTCCCATTCCGGGCGTGGAAGCGCCCTGGAGGAGGGGCGCGCGTTCATGCAGGACCTCGCCCGGCTGGTTGCCTCCTTGGGGTTGGAGGTGCAGGACCTGCGGGAAGAGGCGGATTGGGAGGGGCCAAAGGACCCTTCCCCCCGCTTCGAGCTCCTCCTCCGGTCCACCCCGGAAAACCTGGCCCGGCTTTACGAGGAAGTAGGCTACGCCTACGCCCCCACCAAGGCCCGGCTAGCCTTTCTGGCCGCCTTTTACCTTCGGAAGAAGGAGGCCTACCTGGCTGGGCGGGGGGCCCTGGCCGAGAAGGCTTGGGCGCTGCGCCGGGCGGGCTATTCGGTGGAGGCCATCGCCCCCGGGCCTGGGGCCTTCCGCCGCTTCGCGGAGCCCACCCATTACGAGGAGCGCCCTTCCCTCCCTCTCCAAGGCTTTCCCACCTTCCCCGAGTTCGTGGCGGTTTCCGAGGGCATGCTCTTTGACCCGGTGGTGGCCGTGGAGCGGGTACCCCATGGGGGAAGGGTTTACGACCTTTCCATGGCCCATCCGGACCACAACTTTGTGGCCGAAGGGTTCGTGGTTTCCAACTGCGGGGTCCGCCTTTTGGCTTCCCACCTCACCCTGGAAGACCTCCTTCCCCGCCAGCGGGAGCTCGCCGACGTCCTTTACCGCCTCATCCCCTCGGGGGTGGGGAGCGAACGGCGGGACGTGCGCTTCAGCAAGCGGGAGCTCAAGGAGATCCTGAAGGAGGGGGCAGGGTGGCTGGTGAAGCGGGGGTTCGGCTACCCCGAGGACGTGCGCTTCATCGAGTCTGAGGGCCGCCTGCCCTGGGCCAACCCCGACAAGGTTTCGGAAAGGGCCTTTGAGCGGGGGGCTCCCCAGATTGGCACCCTGGGAAGCGGAAACCACTTCCTGGAGGTGCAGTACGTGGACGAGGTGTACGACCTCGAGGCCGCGGAGGCCTACGGGCTCTTTAGGGGCCAGATCACCGTTCTCATCCACACGGGAAGCCGGGGCCTGGGCCACCAGGTCTGCCAGGACTACGTGGAGCGCTTCCTCAAGGTGGCCCCTCGCTACGAGATCGAGCTGGTGGACAAGCAGCTGGCGGCGGCCCCCATCAAGAGCCCGGAGGGCCAAGACTACCTCCAGGCCATGGCCGCCGCCGCTAACTTCGCCTTCGCCAACCGCCAGCTCATCGCCCACTTCGTGCGGGAGGCCTTTGAGGCGGTGGGTTTTACCCCCCGGGACCACGGCCTGAGGGTCCTTTACGACCTGGCCCACAACAACGCCAAGTTTGAGGAGCACCGGGGGCGGCGGGTCCTGGTCCACCGCAAGGGAGCCACCCGGGCCTTTGGCCCCGGCAACCCCGAGATCCCCCCGGAGTACCGCCAGGTGGGCCAGCCCGTCCTGGTGCCGGGGGACATGGGCCGCTACTCCTACGTCCTGGCGGGCACGGCCAAGGCCATGGAGGTTTCCTTCGGCTCCAGCTGCCACGGGGCGGGGCGGAAGATGAGCCGCCACCAGGCCAAGCGGGTGGCCCGGGAGCGCAACCTGGTGAAGGAGCTGGCGGAACGGGGCATCCTGGTGCGGGCCGCCACCCGGGCCACGGTGGACGAGGAGATGCCCGAGGCCTACAAGGACGTCTCCCTGGTGGTGGAGGCGGTGGAGGGGGCGGGGATCGGCAAGAAGGTGGCCCGGCTTCGGCCCCTCATCGTGGTGAAGGGGTAGCCATCCGCCTCTCAGAAACGCCTGGTTGGATGGAAGGATGAGGCGGCTAGCCCTTCTTCTTTTCCTGGGTCTAGCCCTGGGCCAGACCCTTCTTCCCGTTGGCCAGCTTGGCCTCACCTTCCGGGAAGAGGGGGGGGCCTGGGTGTACGAGGGGGGTGGGAAGCGCTGGGTGTACGTGCCCGGGGTGGGCTGGGCCGAGCCTTTGGGGGCGGACCTGCCCGCCCCGGAAGGGGAGAGGTTTCCCTTGGAAACCCTAAAGGCCCTGGGCTACTTCCGGGTGCCGGAGGCCGGGGTGCGCTTTGGGAACCAGGGGCGCGCCTTCCGGTTGGTCCTGGACCTTCCCGCCCCCTCTTCCCAAGGGCCCCAGGAGGGGACGGGGCGGGAAAGCGCAAGCCTCCTCCTTCCCTACTTGGCGCCCCAGGCTTTGGAGGTCCCTTGGCCTAAGGGCCTTTCCCCCTCGGTGCGGCTCCTTCCGGAGGGCACGGAGCTAACCCTTTCCGCCCCCGGTAAGCTCCTTCGCTATCGGCTTTTTTACCTGCAAAACCCGCCCCGCCTGGTCCTGGACCTCTATCCCTTGGCCCCGGAGGTGGAGGAGGTCTTGACCGTGGGGGTGCGCTACCGCGAGGCCTGGGCCTTCACCCCGGAGCCCCTAAGGCTTTACCTGGTGGAGGCGGAAGGGGGAAGGCTTCTGCCCGTGGGCACCCCGGGGAAAAGGGCCCTTCCCAAGGACCTGGCCCCGGGGGCCCTGGCCGTCCTGAACGGGGGCTACTTTGACCCCAAGACCGCCACCCCCATTGGGCTTTGGGTCCAGGACGGGGTCACGGTCTCCTATCCCTTCGGCCGCGCCGCCCTGATGTGGGACGCGTTCACCTTCTTCCTGGGCCTTCCCCGCTTTGAGGCTGTGGTGGCGGGGCCAAAGGGGGAGAGGGTGCGGGTGGGGGTGAACGCCTCGAGGGCCCGCTACACCGCCCACACCGTGCCGGGCCCCGTGGGGCGGGAAGGGGAGGAGGTGGCCCTGGTGCGGGGGGACCGGGTGGTGGCTCTCCTGCCCGCTCCCGCGGAGCTTCCCCCCGGGGTCTGGGCCCTCACCTATCCCCGGAATGCCCCGCCCTTTCCCTTGGGCCTGGGGGACCGCCTAAGCCTCTACGGGCGGCTAGACCCTCCCTTCCGCTACGCCCTGGAAGGGGGGCCCCTCCTTGTCCGGGAGGGCCAGTACGCCTTTGACCCGGCCCAGGAGAACTTCAAGGACCCAAGGCCCCTTTTGGCCGTGGCCCCCCAGGCGGCGGTGGCCTGGACCAAGGAGGGCAGGCTTTGGCTTGTGGTTTCCGAGCCCACCACCCCGGGGGTTCTGGCCCGGGCCCTTCTCGCCTTGGGGGCCTGGAACGCCCTCAGGATGGACGGGGGCGGCTCGGCCCAGCTTTGGGTGAAGGGGATGCTGCGAAGCCCTTACCCGGGGAGCCCCCGCCCCGTGGTGAGCGCCCTGGCCCTGTTTGCGCCATAATCCCCTTGTGGGCCCCGGGTTCCACCGCGCTTACGCCAGCCGCCTGGCCTGGCGCCACCGCCTCCTCTTGGCCCTGGGCCTCGCCCTCTTGGGCCTTTTCCACCCCCTGTTTGCCCTCCTTTCCCCCTTGGGTCTCCTCCTACCCAGCCGCCTTTGGGAGGGAAGGGCCCTAAGGGAGATCACCCGGGTAACCCTCGCTTACCCCACCGCCTTGGCCTACGGGGAGGAAAGGCTTTGGGCGGAGGTGAGGAAAGCCCCCCTAAGGCTTCCCCCCTTTCCCCATGGGCTTTTACTCCTCTACCTCCTGGCCTTGCTCTTGGCCCTTCTCCTCGCCGCCTGGCGGGCGGAAGGGGGTGCGGCCCCGTGGGCTTTGCCCAGCCTGGAGCGGCCCGCCCCGCCCCAAGGGACTTCCGGGGCAGAAGGGCAAGGGGAGGGTTCCCCAGCCCCTGGGGGGGAGGCCCGGGGGAACGGAACATCCCAGGAAGGGGAAGGGATTTCGGGGAACGGGGCGCCCCCAGGGGAAAACCCCGCGCCTTCCCCAGGAAGCGGCGCGCCCCAGGGGGAGGGGGGGCGGGAACGCACCCCAGCCTCGGATGGGGCTAGGGGGGAGAAGGCTTCCCCGGGCTCTGGGGCAAGGGGGGTAGGCCCGGGCCCAGGGGACACCCAAGAGGGCGCGCCCGTGCTCCCCCTGGCCCCCCTGGGGCAGGAAGCGGGGCTTCTTTCCCCAGGGGAAGGGGAAGGCGCCCTCCTGCCTTCCCCTTGGACCTCGGGGGAGCCCCCCGAAAGGGTGCGGCGGGGAGTGGAGGTCTATTTGGAAAAGACCCCCTTGCCCCCCGAGGCCCGCGAGCTCATCCAGCGGTATTTCGCTGCCCCCTGAGGAGGGCCAGGGCCTCTTCCAGGGAAACGGGGCCCACCTCGAGGCGCTCCGCCACGGGAAAAGCCCCCAAGGACCCCCCGTGGCCGAAGCGGGCCCCCACCTTGAGGTCCACGTCCTGGAGGAGGGCCCGCATCTTGGCGTGCTTCTCCTCCCCGTGCTCCTTGGCGTGGGGGTTTTCCCGCACCTCCAACAGCCGGAGGGTTTCCCCTTCCACCTCGTAGATGGCGTAGCGGGGGGCGTGGCCGAAGGGCCCAGGGTAGACGCGGCCTTCCTCCTTGCCTAAAGCGATGGCGACGCGCATAGCTTTAGGATACACCCCAGGGGTAAAGGTCATTCCTCCCGCCGCCACTCCCCGCTTTTCCCCCCGGCCTTGTGGAGGAGGCGCACCTGGGAGATCACGAGCCCCTTGGAGGCCGCCTTGAGCATGTCGTAGACGGTGAGGGCGGCCACGGCGCAGGCGGTTAGGGCCTCCATCTCCACCCCGGTTTCCGCCTTGGTGCGGGCCGTGGCCTCTATGCGCACCCGCTTGGCCTCCCGCAGAAGCTCCACCTTCACCTCCACCCCCGTGAGGGGAAGGGGGTGGCAGAGGGGGATGAGGTCCGCCGTCTTCTTGGCCCCCTGGATGCCGGCGAGTTGGGCCACCGCCAGGGGGTCCCCCTTGCCCACCCCGCCCCGTTCCAAGGCCAAGAGGGCCTCCTCCGTGAGCTCCACATAGGCCTCGGCGGTGGCGGTGCGGAAGGTCTTAGGCTTTTCCGTCACGTCCACCATATGGGGCTTGCCGTCCTTGAAGTGGGTGAGGTCCATGGTCCCAGTGTAGTACCCTGGGGACAAATGCCCAAGGAAGGCGTCTTGGTGGTGGGGGCAGGGATCTTGGGATTATCCGCCGCCTATTTCTTGGCCCGGAAGGGCCTTCCGGTGCTGGTCTTGGAGCGGGAAGCCCCCCTTTCCTGCACCAGCGACAAGTCCACCGAGTGCTACCGGGTCTTCTGGCCCGGGGAGGAGTCCCTGGCCGCCTTGGTGGCCCATAGCCTAGCGTGCCTCGGTTCCTTGGCGGAGGCGGCCCGGATGAAGCCCCGGGGCTACCTCTACCTGGGCCAGGCGGAAAACCTCCTCGCCCTGGCCCAGGCCGCTTCCCACGCCGGGCCCTTGCGGGTCCACCGAAGGGCCGCCACCTACCCCCAGGGGGCGGAGGCGGGGATGGACCTCCTCTTGCCTGGGGCCTTGGGGGAGGTTTTCCCTTACCTGGCCCACCTGAAGGCCAAGGCGGGGCTCCACGTGCGAAGGGCGGGCTGGCTCTCTGCCCAGGGCCTGGGAATGGCCCTGCTGGAGGCCTTGCGGGCGGCGGGGGGACGGGTGGTGCGGGGGGAGTTTTTGGGCTTGGAAGGAAGGGGCTCCGCCCGGGTGCGGCTGGAGGGGGAGGAAGCGGTGTGGCCCTTTCTCGCCCTGGTCCTGGCTCCTGGCCCTGGCCTCCTGCCCCTCTTGCGGGGGCTGGACCCCGGGCTTCCCGTGGTGGCCGAGCCCCACTTCAAGGCCTGGTTTCCCGACCCCTTGCGCCGCTTTCCCCGGGAGGCTCCCCTCCTCATCTGGAACGAGCCCGGGGAGATTTTCTCCCTCGAGGAGCGGGCCCTTCTCGAGGAGGCGGAGGACCTCGCCCCCCTCCTCGGCCCCTTGCCCCCGGGGGCCCACGGGCGGCCCGAGGGGGAAGGGTTCCTCGCCCTCTACAACCCCTGGCCCCGGGCGGAGGAGCCCCGGGCCTGTGGCCCCACCCCGCCTTCCTGGGCGGGGGAGGTGGCCCTACGGGGCCTTTTCCCCATCTTGCCAGGCCTTAGGGCCTACCTGGGGGTGCGGCCCCGGGTGGACGGGGGGTACTACGTGCGCACCCCCGAGAACCTGCCCCTTTTGGGTCCCGTGGCCGAAGGGGTTTACCTCCTCGCCGCCTTTTCCGGCTACGGGGTCATGGCCGCCTTGGGGGCCGGGGAGGTGCTGGCCCGGATGGTCCTGGGAGAAGCCCTTCCCCCTTGGGCCACTACCTTCTTGCCGGCCCGCTACCGCGACCCCGATTACCGCCCCCTGGGGGCGGCGGCCCGGGCGCAGCTTTAGAGGGCGAACTCCTTGAGAAGGCCTTCCAGGTCCAGAGCCTCCTTCTGCCCCTGGGCAGGGTAGACCTCGGGGTAGCGGGGGAGGTAGGCCTTGAGGCGCTCCTCGAAGGTGGGCACCTCCGCCTTCCAGAAGACCCCAGTGGGGATCCTTTCCCCCCACTCCGCCGCTTTTTCCTGGAATTTAGCCATTTTCTGGTCCAGCTCCTCGGGGGAAAGCCCCTCGGGGACATAGGGATCGTAGCCCTCCTCCTGGAGCCTGTAGAGCCTGGGGGCGAACCACTCCTTGGTGTGCAGGTCGTTGTAGGTGGGGCAGGGCTGGAGGACGTGGAGGAAGGCTAAGCCCTTGTGGGCGATCCCCTCCTTGATGAGCTCTTTCAGGCCCTTCACGTCGTAGGCGTAGCCCCGGGCGATCCAGGTGTACCCCGAGGCGAAGGCCAGGAGGAGGGGGTTGATGCGCCCTTGGGGGTTGGGCTTGGGCAGGCTTTTGGTCTTCTCCCCCAGGCCCAGGGTGGGGCCCGCCTGCCCCTTGGTGAGGCCGTAGACCTCGTTGTCGTAGAGGATGTAGAGCATGTCCACGTTCCTTCGGCCTGCGGCCACGAAGTGCCCCGCCCCGATGCCGAGGCCGTCCCCGTCCCCGCCCACCGCCACCACGGTGAGGTGGGGGTTGGCCAGCTTGGCCCCCTGGGCGATGGGCAGGACGCGCCCATGGAGGGTGTGGACGCCGTAGACGTTCAGGTAGTGGGGGGTCTTGGCCGAGCAGCCGATGCCGGAGAAGACCACGGTTTGGCTTGGGTCCTTCTTCAGCTCAAAGAGGGCCATCTGGAGGGCGGAGAGGATGCCGTAGTCCCCGCAGCCCGGGCACCAGTCGGGCTGCTTTTCCGCCTTGTAGTCCGCCAGCTTAAGCTCCACCATGCTAGACTCCCTTCCTCAGGACCAGGCGCCCGGGGGCTGTCCCCGCGAGCACCGCTTTGAGCGCCTCCACCGCCTCATCCAGGGTGATGGGGCGGCCGTTGTACTTCACCACCCGGTGGTGGACCTTCTTCAGGGTTTCCTGCTGCACCAGATCGGCGAGTTGCCCGGAGTAGTTGTGCTCCACGGTGACGAGCCGCTTCCCCTCCAGGAGGGGGCCGATCTCGGGGAAGGGCCAAAGGAGCCTGAGGTGCAAATACCCCACCCCGGGGAGGTGGTCCAGGGCCTCCAGGAGGGTTCCCTTCACCGTGCCGAAGCCCAGGACCAAGACATCCCCGTCGCGGTAGAGGGTGTACTGGTCCTCCAGGGGGATTTCCCGCCGGGCGGTGCGGAGCTTCTCCATGCGCTTTTCCATCTGGTACTCCCGGAGGACGGGGTCTTCGGTGATGTGCCCCTCGAGGTCGTGCTCGTCCGAGGTGATCCAGTAAAAGCCCCCTGGGGTTCCCAAGGGGATGAAGGGGGAGATCCCGTCCTCCGCGGGGGCGTAGCGCTCGTACGGGCCAAAGCCCTCTCGTGGCGCCAGCCGTTTTTCCCCGTTTTGGGGAAGGGGCGTGAGGGCCTCCTTGGGAAGGCTTTGCGCCATGGAGGCCAGGAACTTGTCCAGGAGGTGGACCACCACCGTCTGGTACCGCCAGGCCCAGGCCAGGGCCTTTTGGGCGTCCAGGAAGGCGTCCAGGATGTCGCCGGAGGCGAGGACCAGCCTGGGGTACTCCCCGTGCCCGCCCCGGATGGCGAAGAGGAGGTCCCCCTGCTCCGTGCGGGTGGGTAGCCCCGTGGAGGGCCCGCCCCGCTGGTAGAGGGTCACCACCAGGGGGGCCTCGATCATCCCCGCGAAGCCCATCCCCTCGGCCATGAGGCTGAAGCCGGGGCCGCTGGTGGCTGTGGCCGCCTTGGCCCCGGTGAGGGCGGCGCCCACGGCCATGGTCACGGCGGCGATCTCGTCTTCCGTCTGCACCACGGCCACGTCCGCCCCTTGGAAGGCGGTGTGGGCCTCGAGGTAGACGCTTTCGTCCGTGGCCGGACTGATGGGGTAGTAGGTCTGGAAGCGGAGGCCCCCGGCGAGCTTCCCCAGGGCGGCGGCCTGGGCCCCGGTGAGGTAGACCCGGCCCGGCTCGTAGCCGTTTCGGTGGAGGGAAAGGGAAAGCCGCGGCACCTCCTCCCGGTAGACCGCCTGCGCCACCTTCTCGTTAAGCTCCAGCACCTTGCCCCTAAACTGCAGGGCCAAGGCCTCCAGCAAGGGCTCTAGGGGAAAGCCCAGGAAGTGGAGGCTGGCCGCCACGGCGATGGTGTTCAGGGTGCGCCGGGCCTGCAAAGAGGGCACCTCGAGCTCCGCCCCGATGCGGTCCGCCACCTCCTCGTAGGGGTAAGGCAAGGGTTGGACGCCGGCCTCGGCGTAGGCGGCGAGGATCTCCTTAAGGCTTGGGTCCCTCTTGCCGAAGCGGGTGGCCAAGGCCTCCTGCACCCGGTGGTCCAGCATGGGGAGTTTGTGCACCGTGAGGTCCAGCACCTTGGGGTCGTAGAGGAGCACCCCTCCGGGCCGTACCTCGTCCAGGTGGCGGGCCAGGGTTTCCCCGTCCAGGGCCACCAGGAAGTCCACCCTTTCCCGGAAGGCCCCCACCGGTTTTCGGGAAAGGCGCACGTCCAGGTAGGAGTGCCGCCCCATGATGTTGGAGTGGTACTCCCGCTTGGTGGCCACCCACCATCCCCCCTTGGCCACGGCCCGGGCGAAGAGGGTGGCCGCCGTTTCTATCCCGCCCCCTTGGGGGCCGCCCACGCGCCAAGTGAACTCTTCCATAAGCCCTCCTTGGTTCAGGACTACGCTACTCCTTATGCCTCGGGTTGGCTAGGGGCATTTGCCCAAATCACTCCTCCTGGTCCGCTCGGTGGAGCCGTTTGCCCCAGAGGGTCTGGGGCGCATGGTGCTCCAGGACCAGGGCCCGCACCACGGGGTCTTCTATGTGCTCTGCGGCGTAGAGGGCATGGTGGCGGCGCACCTGGAAGGCGCCGAGAAGCCCGGAGCGCAAGGGGTAGGGGGGAAGGGATGGGGCGAAGAGCCCGGTGAGGATGCGCTCCACAGGGCGGTAGGGTCTCAAGGCCTTGCCGGCGTCGTGGAGAAGCGCGGCCCGCACCACCTCCGGCGGGGCCTCCGGGTGGGCTTTCAGGAGGCGGCGAGCTACCCGCACCGCATGGGCCCGGTCCCGGGGGTCCATGGCCAGGTAAAGGGCCCGCTCCTTTCCCTTTAAGAAGGCCAAGGCGAAGCCATCTTCCGGCGCCGCCTTTTGGGGGAAGAAGGCCAGGAAAAGGCGAAAAAGCCGCTTTTTAAGCCGGGCGAGCCGGCTTGCCATTCTAGATGAACTTCTTCAGCATGTTGGCGATCTCTTCGGGCTTCTTGGGGTCCACCTTGCCCTCAGAAACCTCGGTGGCGCAGACGTTTAGGAACTCGTGCAAGATCAAGGTGGCCGCCGCCTCCATGGCTTTCTTGGTGGCGGTCATCTGGGTGAGGACCTCGTCGCAGGGGCGGCCTTCCGCCACCATCTTCTGCAGGCCCCGAACCTGGCCTTCGATGCGCCTTAGACGCTTCAGGATGTTCTCCACGGTGTCCTGTCCCAGCTCGGTGGTCTTGGTCATGGGGCCATTATATACCACTACCCCCTATGCTGTCTTCGCTCATGGGTTCCTCAGGTTCCGTGGCCTTGGGCTTGCGCACCCAAAGGAGCCTTCCCCCCAAAAGGCGGGCGATCTGGTGAAGGCGGGTTTCGGGGTCTTCCGGGGGCGCCTCGTCCTTGGGGGCTTCTTCCGGGGCCTCCTTGGGGGGAGCCGCCGGGGGGGGTTCTGGGATGCGGGGGGTGGGTTTGGGAGGAAGGCTTACGGGCTCAGGGCTTTTTTTTTCCAGGACGAAGAGGACCTCCTCCACGCCGAAGTGCTCCTGGGCCAGGGGCAAAAGGGCCGCCCTTTGCTCCTCGGCCTTTTTGTGGTGGAAGGCCTTGCTTTCGGGGAAGCGGAGGTAGAGGGTGGACCCCACCACCTCGGGCCTGGCCTCCCGCACGAAGGCCCGCAGGGTAGGCCGAAGGGCCTCCAAAAAGGTGCGGAAACGAGGGGTTAAGTCCTCCTCCTGGCGGGGTGGGGGTGCGGGGGCTGAGGGGTCGGGCTCGAGCAAGGGGGGTTCTGGGGCTTGGGTCTTGGGCGCCTCCTCCTGGACCTGGGGGGGAGCGAAGGCGACGAGGAGGGCCGCCTCGAGGGCCAGAAGATCGGAGCGCCGGGCCAGGCGTTCCAGGGCCTCGTCCAGCCGGGTGAGGGCGGCGAGGAGGGCCTCTGGGGGAAGGGCGAGGGGCCTTCCCGGAAGGCCGTAGGCGGCGTAAAGCGCCTCCCGCAAGGCTTCCATAAGCCCGCCCACCAGGGTTCGGGGAGCGAAGCCTTGGGCGTAGAGCCTCCGCGCCGCCTCGAGCCCCTCCTTGACCCGTCCTTCCCCGAGGGCTTGGGCCAGGCCGAAGAGGGCCTCTTTGGGGGGAAGGCCCAAGGCCTCCTCCACCTTGGCCCGGGTGAGGGGGTCTTCCAGGAGGAGAAGGCGGTCCAGAAGGCTTTCCGCATCCCGCATGGCCCCGTCCGCCAAGCGGGCCAAGAGGAGGAGGGCCTCCCGTTCCGCTTGCCGGCCCAGCTCCTTGAGGATGCGCTCCAGTTTGGCGGCGATCTCCTCCTCCGTGAGGCGGCGGAAGCGGTAGTGCTGCGTGCGGGAGAGGATGGTGGGGGGCATCCTTTCCGGCTCCGTGGTGGCGAAGACGAAGAGGACGTGGGGCGGGGGCTCTTCCAGGGTCTTGAGGAGGGCGTTGAAGGCGCTTTTGGAGAGCATGTGGGCTTCGTCCAGGATGAAGACCTTCTTGGGGGCGGAAAGGGGGGCGAGGAGGATCCTTTCCCTAAGCTCCCGCACGTCCTCCACCGAGTTGTTGCTGGCGGCGTCGATCTCCACCACGTCGGGGTGGGCGCCTTTTTGCACCGCCTGGCAGTGGGCGCAGGCCCCGCAGGGGCGCTCCTCCCCTTGGCACCCCACGGCCATGGCCAGGAGGCGGGCGGTGGTGGTCTTTCCCACCCCGCGGGGGCCGGAGAAGAGGTAGGCCTGGGCTAGCCGCCCTTCCCGGATGGCCCGGGTAAGGGGTTCCTTCACGTGCTCTTGGCCCACCACCTCGGCGAAGGTGAGGGGGCGCACCCGGCGGTAGAGGGCGCTCACAAGGGCTAGTATAGGTCGTGGTGCGGAGCTTCCTCTCCTTCCACGTGGAGGCCCCCCCAGAGCGGGTGGTGGCCTGGGCCCAGGA
The DNA here is from genome assembly GCF_040363165.1 of Thermus sp. LT1-2-5. Taxonomy (NCBI): domain Bacteria; kingdom Thermotogati; phylum Deinococcota; class Deinococci; order Thermales; family Thermaceae; genus Thermus; species Thermus javaensis. Next base: position 16,136 of record NZ_BSRG01000018.1, read on the forward strand.
CAATACGGGAGGGGCCGGGGTTTACGTGGTGCCCGACACCCCGTGGGTGAGCCTCTACCACGAGGCCCTCGAGGCCGAGGAGGACCCAAAGGCCATAAAGGCCTTCCTGGAGGCGCTTTCCCGGCTAGGGCGGGCCCTGGCCTTCCTGGTCTTGAACGAGGAGGACCTCCTCTTCCTCCTGGCGGAGGGGGGAAAGGGGGTGGCGGAACTTCGGCGGGGCCCGGAGCTGGGGGAGGCCCTCTTTGGTCCTGAGGCCCTCCTTCCCCTTTTGCAAGAGGCGGCGCGGATGCCCCCCCAAAGCGCCGTCCAAGCCCTGGCCGCCCACCTCGGCCTCCACCCCGACCACGCCCTCCTGGGGTTTTGGGACCTTCTGGAGGCGGAGGAGGAAGGAGGCTTGCCCGAGGAGGTGGTCTACCTTGAGTGAGGCCCTTTTGGTGAAGGTAGGGGGAAGTTTAAGGGGCGCAGACGAGCTCCTTTCCGAGCTCGCCGCCTACCCCGGGCCCCTAGTACTGGTCCACGGAGGCGGCCCCGAGATCGGGGCCCTCCTGGCCCGGCTGGGGTACGAGAGCCGCTTCGTGGGGGGCCTCCGCGTCACCCCCAAGGAGCAGGTGGAGGCGGTGGAGATGGCCCTTTACCTCACGGGTAAACGCCTGGCGGAGGGGCTTTCCAAAAGGGGCAGGAAGGCCATTGCCCTTTCCGGACGGGACGCCTTGTGCCTTCGGGGCCGGGCCTTGCCGGAGCTGGGCCGAGTGGGGGAGGTGGTGGGGGTGGAGGTGGGGCTCCTTTTGGACCTCCTGGACAAGGGCTACACCCCCATCCTCGCCCCCATCGCCCTGGACGAGGAGGGCCCCCTAAACGTCAACGCCGACACCGCCGCTGCGGCGGTGGCCGGCGCCTTGGGCTGGCCCGTCCTTTTCCTCACCGACGTGGAAGGGGTGTACCGCGACCCCAAGGACCCCAGCACCCGCCTTTCCCGCCTCACCCCGGAGGAGGTGGAGGCCTTAAAAGCCGCAGGCGTCCTCCAAGGGGGGATGATCCCCAAGGTGGAGGCGGCCCTGGCGGCCCTTCGGGCCGGAGCCCCTTGGGCGGCCATCGCCAAGGGAGGGCCTGGGGTCTTGGCGGGGGTCCGCCTGGGCCAGGTGGGGACCCGCTTCACCCTAGGAGCCGGAGAAAAGCCCGCATGAACTCGGGGAGGTCCTTCGGACCCTGGGCGGTCACCAGGTTGCCGTCCACCACCACCCCCTCCTCCTGGTAAAGCCCTCCGGCGTTCACCAGGTCGTCCCGGATAGAGGCAAACCCCGTCACCTTTTTGCCCCGCACCAACCCGGCGCTGATGAGGACCCAGCCCGCATGGCAGATGGCGCCCAGGGGCTTGCCCGCTTCCGCCACCTGCCGCACCAGGTCCAACACGGCCGGGCTCCGGCGCAGGTAGTCGGGGGCGAACCCGCCGGGGATGAGAAGCCCAGCCAGCTCCGGGGCCTCCGCCGCCGCCAGCTCCGCCTTCCAGGCAAAGCCCGACTTGGCCCGGTACTCCCGGGCCTCCGGCCCCAGGACCACCGGCAGGTAGCCCGCCTCCAGTACCCGGTAGTAGGGGTAAAGGAACTCCCGTTCGTCAAAGAGGTCCGCCAGCAGGATTCCGATGCGCCTCACGCCACACCTCCAGGAACTCCTTCAGGATATTCCCTGTCACCCCCCAGATATCCACCCCCCGCCAGGGGAAGTGCCACACGGTGCGGCCCAGGCGCAGTTCGCTCCAGGGGGAAAGGCGTAAAAGCTCCTCCAAGGGGGCGAGGAGGACCTCCGCCACCTCCTCCGGGTTGGGCTCTAGGGCGGGGAGGTCCTCCCGATAGACCACCACGGGCTGCACCCAAAACCCCTGGGGGGAAAGGGTGGGGGAGAGGAAGCCTAAAGGCTCCACCCCCTTTAGCCCCACCTCCTCCGCCGCCTCCCGCAGGGCCGCCTCCACCACCCCTTCCCCCGGCTCCACCACCCCTCCGGGGAAGCTCACCTGGCCCGCATGGGTGGGGAGGTGGGGGCTACGCCGGGTGAAGAGGAGGTGGCCCCCCAAAAGGGGCACGGCCACCGCCGCCAGGCGGAAGCCCGCTGGCGGCGCTACCTCCGGCAGGCCTTGAGGGAGCGCCTTCTTAAGGCGGTCTCGGGGTCCAGGCCCCGCTTGGCGAAAAGCCCCACCAGGTTCCAAAGCGCCTCCTCGAGGTCCCCTTTTTCCAGGGCCCGTTTGAGCCCTTCCTCGCTTCCGGGGTCTATGCCCTTCTTCTGGAGCTCGTAGGCCCGGAGGAGGGTGGGCAGGCGTTGGGGCAGGCCGCAGGGGTCTTCCCGCTTCCCCTCCTGGGCCTTTAGGTCTTCCCAGCGGGCCTTCACCTCCTCCGGGGTTTTGGCCTCCGCCTCCCCGAACACGTGGGGGTGGCGGCGGATAAGCTTCTCCACGATGGCCCCTTCCACATCGGCGTAGGAAAACCGCCCCTCCTCCTCGGCGATGACGCTGTGGAAGGCCACCTGCAAGAGGACATCCCCCAGTTCCTCCGCCATCTCCTTGGGGTTGCCCTGAAGGAGGGCGTCCGCCGCCTCGGAGGCCTCCTCCAGGAGGTAGGGTACCAGGCTCTCGTGGGTCTGAGCCCGGTCCCAAGGGCATCCCCCGGGGCCCCTAAGGCGGCGCATCACCTCAAGCAGGCGTTCCATGCCCCCCATTCTCCCGCAAAAGGAGCCCGCCCACCAGGGAGAGGCCCACCAAGAGGAGGCTTAAGGGGTCTAAGGGAGCGGGCTCCAAGGCGATTCCCGCCGGGGTGGGCAGGGGAAGCCCGGTGGTGCGGGTGAGGAGGAAAAGGACAACGAGCGCCCCCACCAAAAAGCGCCCGGCCCGAAGCCAAGAAGGCCCCAGGCGCACCTCCAAAAGGGGCAGGAGGAGAAGGGAAAGGCCATAGCCCAGCTCGAGGGCCAAGAGGACCATGAAGAGGAGCCCGTACCAAAAGCCCGGGGTCTGCAGGGCCAAAGCGGGGTCTTGGAGGCGGAAGACCTCCCCGCAAAGCCCGCCTCCCAAGGGGGTATCCCCCAGGCCCAGGAGCTGGAGGAAGAAGGGGAGGATGAGGAGGAACCCGGCCAAGCGGAGCATGGAGGGCATCTTACCCCGGTGAAGTACATTTGTCCCCCTCAAAACTCCTATCCTGAGGTCATGCGGCGCGGGATGGCGGCCTTTCTTCCCCGTTTGCCCCAGGCGCAGGAGGTGCGGATGGGAGAGGGCTGGGTCCGTTACCCGGCCACCCTGGCCGTCACAGCCGCCCACCTTACCCTGGAAAATCAGGGGAGGACCCCCTTGCGCTGGGTGGGGGCGGGGGCGGCGTGGATGGAGCGGATGGAGCTCCACGGCACCCGCCAACAGGAAAGAGAAGGCAAAAGGGTCATGGGGACGCGGCCCGTGGACCTCGCGGAGGTCCCAGTCAAGGGGAGGCTCCTCCTGAAGCCTGGGGGGTACTACCCCATGCGCTTCAACCCCAAGCGGACCATGAAGTGGGAGGAAAAGGTGGAATGGGTGCTCAGGTTTCAAGGTGGCCTTCGGTCTAAGGTAGCGCTACCCGTGGAGGCAAGGTGAAGCGGGTTTGGCTTCTTCTCGTTCCGGTGTTTCTGGCAGGGATGGCTTACCTCCTTGTGCCCAAGGGGCATAGCTTCTACGGCACGAGGCTCATGAGCCCCAAGCCGGTGGACTTCCTTCTGGAGGGCCCGGACGGTCCGGTGCGCCTGAGGGAGCTGGGGGACAAGGTGGTCCTCCTCTTCTTCGGCTACGTCCACTGCCCCGATGTCTGCCCCACCACCCTTTTGGCCCTGAAGCGGGCTTACGAGAGGCTTTCCCCAGGGGAGCAGGCGCGGGTGCAGGTGGTCTTCGTCAGCGTGGACCCGGAGCGGGACCCGCCTGAGGTAGCGGACCGCTACGCCAAGGCCTTCCACCCAAGCTTCCTGGGCCTTTCCGGAAGCGAAGCGGCCATCCGGGAGGTGGCCCAGGCCTTTGGCGTCTACTACCAGAAGACCCAGTACCGGGGGCCGGGGGAGTACCTGGTGGACCACACCGCCACCACCTTCGTGGTGCGGGGGGGGAAGCTCCTCCTCCTCTTCAGCCCCGAGAAGGTGGAGGCCACGGACAAGGTGGTGGCGGACTTACGGGCTTTGTTGTAAAATAAGCAAATGGCAGATCTAAAAGAACTCCTGGAAAAAGCGCGGGAAGTGGTCAAGGGGGCGGCGGAGGAAGCGGAAAAGCGCCTTTGGGAGCTCAAGGAGAAGCTGGACCAGGACAAGGATGGCCGGCCCGACGTGGTAGAGCGGGCCCTCGAGGAGGCCAAAAAGGCCCTGGAAGAGGCCCAGGCCCGGCTTAAGGAGCTGGACCAGGACCAAGACGGGGTTCCCGACCGCCTGAAGGACCTGGCTGAGACTGCCAAAAAGGCGGCGGAAGCCGCCAAGGCCAAGGCGGAGGAGGCTGCCCGCCTCCTTCGGGAACGCCTTGGCCGGGGCTAACCCAAGGCCACGTCCAGGGTCATCATGGTGGCGAAGCCCACCATGACCCCGAAGGTGGACACGTCCCCGTTTCCTTCCGCCTGGCTTTCCGGGATCACTTCCTCCACAATGACGAAGACCATGGCTCCCGCCGCTAGGGCCATGAGGTAGGGAAGAAGGGCCGTCATCTGCCCCACCAAAAGCGCTCCCAGGAGCGCTCCCAGGGGCTCCACGATGGCGGAAAGCTGGCCGTAAAAGAAGGCAAGCCCCGCGCCCACCCCTGCCCACCGCAAGGGCCAGGCCACCGCCAGGCCCTCAGGCAGGTTATGGAGCCCGATGCCCAAGGCTAAGGCTATGGCCCCCCCCAAGCTGGCCGCCCCCGTGGGGTCCAGGCCAGCGGCCCCGAAGGCCACCCCCACGGCGAGCCCCTCAGGGAAGTTGTGCAGGGTGATGGCCAGAATGAGGAGGGTGGTGCGCCGCCAATGGGTGGGGAGGCCTTCCGCCTTGGCCCCGGGGAAGAGGTGCGCATGGGGTAGAAAGCGGTCCAACAGGCGGAAAAGCGCTCCCCCTAGGAGGAAGCCCGCTACCGCCGGAACCAGGGGATTTAGCCCCTGGGCCTCCGCTATTTCCATCCCGGGCAGGAGGAGGGAGAAGACGCTGGCAGCCAGCATCACCCCGGCGGCAAACCCCAGCATGCCGTCCAGGAGCTTGCGGCTTGGTTCCCGGGCAAAGAAGACGCTGGCTGCCCCCACTGCGGTGAGGCCCCAGGCGAAGAGACCACCCAGGAGAGCGTGGAGAAGTGAGGCGTCCATGCCCTTGATTTTAGGCAAACCTAAACCCCGAGGCAAGCCCGCTTTGGGGTATCCTGAGATAAGGTATGCTGGATAAGCTTGCGCGCTTAGAAGAAGAGTACCGGGAGCTGGAAGCGCTCCTCGCCGACCCCGAGGTCCTCAAGGACCCCAAGCGCTACCAGGCCCTTTCCCGGCGCTACGCAGAGATGGGAGAGATCATCGCCCTCATCCGGGAGTACCGCAAGGTGCTGGAGGACCTCGAGGGCCTGGAACCCCTTCTGGAGGACCCTGACCTCAAGGAGGAGGCCAAAGCGGAAAAGGAACGGCTTCTCGCCCGGAAGGAAGCGCTAGAAGGGGAGCTGGAGCGCCACCTCTTGCCCAAGGACCCCATGGACGAGCGGGACGCCATCGTGGAGATCCGGGCCGGCACCGGGGGGGAGGAGGCGGCCCTCTTCGCCCGCGACCTCTTGGAGATGTACCTCCGCTTCGCCGAGGAGATGGGGTTTGAGACGGAGATCCTGGACTCCAACCCCACGGACCTGGGCGGCTTTTCCAAGGTGGTCTTCGAGGTGCGGGGGCCGGGGGCCTATGGCACCTTCAAGTACGAAAGCGGGGTCCATCGGGTGCAGCGGGTCCCGGCCACGGAAACCCAGGGGCGGATCCACACCTCCACCGCCACCGTGGCCGTCTTGCCCAAGGCGGAGGAGGCGGACTTCCAGCTCAACATGGACGAGATCCGCATCGACGTGATGCGGGCCTCGGGGCCAGGGGGGCAGGGGGTGAACACCACGGACTCCGCGGTGCGGGTGGTTCACCTGCCCACGGGGATCATGGTCACCTGCCAGGACTCCCGCAGCCAGATCAAAAACCGGGAGAAGGCTCTCATGATCCTCCGTAGCCGCCTTCTGGAGATGAAGCGGGCGGAGGAGGCGGAAAAGCTCCGCCAAACCCGTCTGGCCCAGATCGGCACTGGGGAGCGCTCGGAGAAGATTCGCACCTACAACTTCCCCCAGTCCCGGGTCACGGACCACCGCATCGGCTTCACCACCCACGACCTCGAGGGCGTCCTTTCGGGCCACCTCCAGCCCCTCTTGGAGGCCCTCAAGCGGGCCGATCAGGAGCGCCAGCTGGAGGCCATGACGGAAGCGTGATGCGCCGCGAGATCCTGGTGGTGGCGGCCATCCTCCTGGACCGCCAAGGGCGGGTCCTCCTGGTGGGGAACGACTGGGGCCGCCGGGGCCAGGTGCGCTACACCCTCCCCGGGGGCACGGTGGAGCCAGGGGAAACGGTGTTGGAGGCCCTGGCGCGGGAGGTGCGGGAGGAGACGGGCCTTGTCGTCAAGGCGGTGGAACACCTGGCCTACGTGATCCAGGTGGAGGACCGCCGCAAGAACGAGCGCACCTTAGCCCTGGCCTTCAAGGCCACCTACGAGGGGCTTTTGAACCCCAAGGACCCCGACGGCCACATCGTGGAGGCCCGCTTCTTTACCCCCGGGGAGGTGGCGGCTCGGCTCGCTGAACAACGCCCCTTGCGGGAACCCCTTCTGGACTACCTTTCGGGGGAGCGGGGCCGCTTTTACGCCTATGCGGGCTGGGGCCAGCCGGGGGTAAGGGTTTAGGGGCCGAGTTTCCGCTTCAGGTAGCTTAAAAGCTCTTCCAGGGTGCGCCGCAAGGCCCTTTGTTCCTCGGCTAGGGCTTCCAGGGGGTCTTTGGGCGCCTCGGCCCCGGCAAAGGTCTTGAAAAGCAGGGTGGCGTTGCCGCACCGGGGGCAGGCCACCTCCGTCGGGCGCACCGAGGGGGCGTAGAAGACCCGGGCCCCGCACCGAGGACAGAGGAGGTACTTAGCCCCCAGGGCCTCCCCCTTGCGCACCGCCTCGGCCAGCTCCCGGGCCTCTTCCCGGGGGAAACCCAGGAAGTAGTCCTCCCCCAGCTGGACCAGGCCCAGGGTTTCCTCCGTGCTCTTCAAGTCGCCCCGCTTCCCCTCGGGCACCTCCCAGGTGAAGCCGTTCCAGCGGAAATGGCGGAGGTGCTTTTTCCCCTCCAGGTCCTCTATTTCCACGATGAGCTGGAGGTTGGGGTCTTTAGGGTAATAGAAAAGGCGCACCGCCTGGACGCCGGAAAGGCTCTTGGTGCGGGGAAGGGTGTAGCTTAAAGGCCCGTCCCCCCGGGCGGGGTAGCCCACCAAGCGCTCCAGGTCGTAGATGGTGAGGCCGGGGCGCTCCATGTCCCCGAAAAGGAGGCGCTCCACGTAGCGGAAGGCGGCCTCGAGGCCGGGATCCATGACAAGATTTTACCCAAGAGGAAAGCCATAATGAATGTATGGCCTTTCTCTTCACCCCTTTAGAACTGCGCGGCGTGCGGCTCAAGAACCGCCTTGCCATGTCCCCCATGTGCCAGTACTCGGCCACGGAGGAGGGGGAGGTCACGGACTGGCACCTCCTCCACTACCCTACCCGGGCCCTGGGGGGCGTGGGGCTTGTCCTCGTGGAGGCCACCGCCGTCCTTCCCGAGGGGCGCATCAGCCCCTTCGATCTCGGGATCTGGTCGGAGGCCCACCTGCCAGGGCTAAGGGAGCTGGCCCGCCGCATCCAGGAGGCGGGGGCGGTGCCCGGCATCCAGCTGGCCCACGCCGGGCGCAAGGCGGGGGTGGCGAGGCCCTGGGAAGGGGGGAAGCCCCTGGGCTGGCGGGTGGTGGGGCCAAGCCCCATCCCCTTTGTCGAGGGGTATCCCGTGCCCGAGCCCCTGGACGAAGCGGGCATGGCGCAGGTCCTCGAGGCCTTCGTGGCGGGGGCGAGGCGGGCTTTACGGGCGGGCTTCCGGGTAGTGGAGCTCCACATGGCCCACGGCTACCTCCTCTCCTCCTTCCTCTCCCCCCTGGCCAACCGCCGCACCGACGCCTACGGGGGAAGCCGGGAAAACCGCATGCGCTTTCCCTTGGAGGTGGCGCAGGCGGTGCGGGAGGCCCTTCCCCCGGAGGTGCCCCTCTTCGTGCGGGTTTCCGCCACGGACTGGGCGGAAGGGGGCTGGGGCCTGGAGGACACCCTGGCCTTCGCCGAGCGGCTTAAGGCCCTGGGGGTGGACCTCCTGGACTGCTCCAGCGGGGGGGTGGTGCCGGGGGTGAGGATCCCGGCAGCCCCGGGCTTCCAGGTGCCCTTCGCCGACGCGGTGCGCAAGCGGGTGGGGCTCCGCACCGGGGCGGTGGGCCTCCTCACCACCCCGGAGCAGGCGGAGACCCTTCTCCAGGCGGGAAGCGCCGACCTCGTCCTCCTGGGGCGGGTGCTCCTCCGCGACCCCTACTTCCCCTTGTGGGCGGCGCAAGCCCTGGGGGAGAGGCCCGAGGTGCCGCCCCAGTACCAGCGGGCCTTCTAGCCTCCTTGCAGGAGGGCCAAAAGGGCCTCCCGGTGGGCCAGGTAGGCGGCGCGCCCTTGGGGGGTGAGCCTCACCCAGGTCTTGGGCCTGCGGCCCACAAAGCCCTTCCGCACCGCCACATACCCCGCCTCCTCCAGCTTCTGCAGGTGGCTTGCCAGGTTGCCCTCGGTGAGCCCCAGGGCGTTTTTCAGCCAGGAGAACTCCACCTCTGCCCCCTCGCCCAGGCCCGCCAGGAGGGCCATGAGGCGGAGCCGGGTTTCCTGGTGGATCAAGGGGTCCAGCGCCATACCAGCCGCACCCCCAGGAGGAAGCCCCCAAGGCCCGCAAGGGCCATGCCCCAGGCCCACCCCTCCGGGAAGAGGCGGTGGAGGAGGAGGGCAAGGAGGAAAAGCCCCAAGCCTCCCAGAAGGACCTCCCGCGTCCTCCAGAGGGCCCCGGTGAGGGCGAGGCCGAAGGCCACCAGGCTCACCAGGAAGCTTTGCCCCTCGAGGCCCCGCGGGGGGAGGAGGAAGGCCCAGTGCAGGAGGTAGAAGAGGGTAAGGAGCCCCCAAAGGGCGAAGGTGAGGAGGCCTCCTTCGCTTCGCACCGCCTCCTTCTGCCTAAACCCCAGGTAGAAGGTAAGGAGGGTGGCGAGGGGGGTGGTGAGGGCGAAGAAGGGCCCGGCCCAGGCAGGGTGCAGGGCCTGGAGGAGGTAGCCCAGGGCCCAGACCCCGCCCCAAAGGACCAGGTACCACCCCCCGAGGAGGGCGACCCGGAGCCGCACCTCCCGTTCGCTGGCCCGGGCCACCTCGAGGAGGTGCCGCGCCTCTTCCCGCCTCATGGCCGCCCTCCTCCCAAAAGGAGCCTCAGGTAGAACCCCCCGGGGAAGGCGGGGGAGTAGGCGTACCCCACCCCAAGCCCCACCGCCCAGCCGCCCTCCAAGCCCAGGAAGCGGAAGGCCCGCACCCCCAGGTCTAGGAGGAACCCGCCCTGTGGGCCCGCCTCCCCGCCCCCTAGGCCCAGGCCGGGCAGGAGGTAAAAGCCCTCTCCCAGGGAAAGCCAAGGCCCCACCACCAAGGCGCCTCCCCTGCCCCCGGGCCCCCCCCAGGACTCCCCGCCCAGGGCCAGGCCGTGGAAGGTGCCGAAGCCCCCGCCCCCTCCTTGGAACCCGCCCTGGTAGCCCAGGAAGCCGTAGCCCAAGGAACCCGCCAGGGCCGGGGCGCCTAGGGCCAGTAGCGCTAAGGCCAGCACCGCCTGTCGCACGGTTTCCTCCTACAAAATACTTTGTAGCGCAAAGTATTGGCCCGTCAAGGGGCGCGGGGGTTTGGGTAGACTAGGCCCATGCGGGCGATCCGGGTACACGAGGTGGGCGGGCCGGAGGTGCTTCGGCTGGAGGAGCTCCCCACGCCCGAGCCGGGGCCAGGGGAGGTTCTCGTCCGTTTGGAGGCCATCGGGGTCAACTACATCGACACCTACAAGCGGAGGGGCCTCTACCCCATGCCCCTCCCCTTCACCCTGGGGGAGGAGGGGGCGGGGGTGGTGGAGCGGGTGGGGGAAGGGGTTTTGGGGGTGCGCCCCGGGGACCGGGTGGCCTTCGCCAACGTGCAAGGGGCCTACGCCCAGTACCAGCTGGTCCCCGCCGAGCGCCTGGTCCCCATCCCCGAGGGGCTTAGCCCCAAGCTGGCGGCGGCGGTCCTCCTCCAGGGGATGACGGTGCACTACCTCCTGAAGAGCACCTACCCCGTGGGCCCCGGGACCCAGGTCCTGGTGCACGCCGCCGCAGGGGGTGTGGGCACCCTGCTCGTCCAGTGGGCCAAGCGCCTGGGGGCCACGGTCTACGCCACGGCCAGCACCGAGGAGAAGCGGGCCTTGGCCCGCTCCTTGGGGGCGGACTACGCCCTCCCCTACGAGGGCTTCGCCGAGGCGGTGAAGGCGCTTTCCGGGGGCGGGGTGGACGTGGTCTACGACGGGGTGGGGCAGGCCACCTTTTTGGGGAGCCTCGAGGCCCTGCGGCCCCGGGGCTACCTGGTCCTCTTCGGCCAGTCCTCCGGGCCCGTGCCTCCCCAAGACCCTCAGATCCTGAACCGCAAGGGCAGCCTCTTCCTCACCCGCCCCACCCTCCACCACTACACGGCGAGCCGTAAGGAGCTCCTTTGGCGGGCGGGGGAGGTCTTCCAGGCGGTGCGGGAAGGGTGGCTTAGGGTCCTCATCGGGGCCGAGTTTCCCCTGGAAAAGGCCAAGGAGGCCCACGAGGCCCTGGAGGGGCGCAGGACCACGGGCAAGGTCCTCCTAATCCCCTAGGAAACGGGCCTTCCAGGCCTTTAGGCCCTCTTCCGGGAGGTAAGCCCCCCGCACGCTGCAGGCCAGGGCGGCCAGGGCCGCCGCCCCCTTTAGGCTTTCCTCCAGGTCTTCCCGGCTTAGCCCCGGCAGGCTCGCCTTGGTGTAGCCTTTCCGCAGGAGGAGGGCAAGAAGCCCCGCCGTGAAGCTATCCCCCGCCCCCACGGTGTCCGCTACCGTCACCGCCTCCGCCTCCACCCGCACCGCCTCTTCCCCCAGGAAGGCCAGGGCACCCTCCTTCCCCAGGGTGAGGACCTTGAGGGGCGGGGGAAGCCTGCGCACCGCCTCCACGGGGCCTTCCGGGAAGAGGAGGGCGGCGTCTTCCAGGGATAGCTTCAGGAGGTCTACCCGTTCCAGGTAGGCCCCGATGCGCCCCCGTTCCTCCTCCGAGGGGGGGTGGCGCAGGTTGGGGTCATAGGAGAGGAGGGCCCCTTCCCCCTCCGCCTCCGCCAGGAGGGCTAAGACCCCTTCCGCCGTGCGCGCCTCCAGGGCGAAAAGGGAGCCGAAGTGGAAGGCCTTGGCCCCTTGTAAGGCCCTTGACTCGAGGCGGAAGGGCGCTTGGAAGGGGCGGTGGAAGCTATACAGGGCGTTTCCTCCCTCGTCCAGGCGCACCAAGGCCAGGGGCATGGGGGCGGGGTGGCGCATGAGCCGGGTTTCCAAGCCCCGCCGCCCCATCTCCTCCTCGCTCCAGGCGGAAAGCCAGTCCTCCCCCACCTCGGAGAGGAAGCGCACGGGGAAGCCCAGGCGGGCCAGGGTGGTGGCGGTGTTCAGCACCGAACCCCCCAGGACCCCGGTGAAGCGCAAGGGGTCTTCCCCTTCCAGGATGAGGTCCACCAGGACCTCGCCGCACAGGGCCAGCATGGGTCCATTATGCCCGGATGCGCTTCACATTCTTTGAGGGAAAGGTGGTATAATCCACCCCGAAACCAGGGCAACCCCGCGCGGTCTTCATGGCGCCCTTTGTGATTTATCCCGCCCAGAGGAGGTGCAGGATGCTTGGAGGATATGCCCACAGGATCGCCCGTATCGACCTCACCAGCGGTAAGGTGGAGTACTTCGCCCCCGACCCCAAGGACCTGGAGATGTACGTGGGGGGGCGGGGCCTTGGGGTGAAGTACGTGTTTGAAAACGGCCCCCAGGTGGACCCTTTGGGTCCGGAAAACCTCCTCGCCATCATGAACGGCCCCCTTTCCGGTACCCGGGCCAAGATGTCGGGGCGGCTCGCCGTGGTCACCAAGAGCCCCCTCACCGGCACGGTTACCGACAGCCACATGGGGGGTTGGACCGCCGCCAAGCTGAAGTGGGCCGGGTTCGACGGCCTCCTCATCCAGGGGGCCTCGGACAAACCCGTCTACCTCTTGGTCAAGGACGGGGAGGTTTCCATCCATGACGCTTCCGACCTTTGGGGCAAGACCACCCACGAGGTCCACCGGATCCTCCGCGAGCGGCACGGGGAGGAGGCGGACGTGATGGCCATCGGCCCCGCCGGAGAGAACCGGGTGCGCTTCGCCAACTGGATCAACAACGACGAGCGGGCGGCGGGCCGCGGGGGTACCGGGGCGGTGGCGGGGAGCAAACGGCTCAAGGCCATCGTGGTGGTGGGGAAGCAGGACCACATGCCCCAGCCCAAGGACCCCGAGCTGTGGCGGGAGGCGGACCGGTTGGCGTCCGCCACCATCAACGACCCCAAGAACGTCACCGCCCCCAAGAAAGGTGGGCTTTCCCTCTACGGCACCAACGTCCTCATGAACATCACCAACGTCATGGGGGCCTTGCCCACCTTTAACGCCCAGCACACCTGCATCGAGGGGGTTCAGACCATCTCCGGGGAGTACATCCGGGAGCACCGCCTCATCAAGGACAACACCTGCCACGCCTGCCCCGTGGCCTGCAAGAAGATGGTGGAGGTCCACGTCAATGGCAAGACCATCCGTTTTGAGTCCTACGAGTACGAGTCCGCCTGGGCCTTGGGGGCGCACTCGGGCCACACGGACACCGACTGGACCGGCTACGCCATCTACCTCTGCAACGCCTACGGCATGGACACCATCGAGGCTGGCAACGCCATCGCCGTGCTCATGGAGGCCACGGAGAAGGGTTACTACCAGGGCAAAGACGGGATCCGCTTCGGGGATAAGGAGGGGGAGATCCGCATCCTGCAGGCCATCGCCCTCCGCCAAGGGGTGGGGGATATGCTGGCGGAGGGCCCTGCCCGCTTCGCCAAGGCCATCGGCCACCCGGAGATCTCCTTGGAGGTGAAGGGCCAGTCCATCCCCGCCTACGATCCCCGGGGCCTCAAGGGCATGGGCATCGCCTACGCCACCTCCAACCGCGGGGCCTGCCACCTTAGGGCCTACACCCCCGCCTCGGAGATCCTGGGCGTGCCCTACAAGACCGACCCCCTGGCCTGGGAGGGCAAGGGCAAGCTCACCAAGCTCTTCCAAGACCTCTCCGCCTTTACCGACTCCTTGGACCTGTGCAAGTTCAGCCAGTTCGCCGAGGGGCCCGAGGAGTACGCCAAGCAGCTTGCCGCCTACTGGGGCCGCCCCGTGTCCCCGGAGGAGATCCTTCGGATCGGCGAGCGCATCTACAACCTGGAGCGCTACTACAACAACCTGGCGGGCTGGGCCGAGGGCTCGGACTACCTGCCCAAGCGCTTCTTGGAGGAGCCTTCCGACTGCGCTGGCTCCAAGGGGCAACGCACGGAGCTGGACCTCATGCTGGAGGAGTACTACCGGGAGCGGGGCTGGGAACGGGGGGTGGTGCCCCCGGCCAAGCTGGCCGAGCTCGGCATCCTCTCCCAGGCGGCGGACGACTAGGCTTCCGGGTAGGGCCCCGGCCCCCATGGGGGCCGGGGTTTAAACTGTCCCTATGCCCAAGGTGAACCTTTACGCCACCTTTCGCGACCTCACCGGGAAGAGCCACCTGGAGGTGGAGGGGCGGACCGTGGGGGAGGTGCTGGCGAACCTGGTCCAGGCCTACCCCAAGCTCAAGGAGGAACTCTTTGAAGGGGAGGCCTTGGCGGAGCGGGTTTCGGTCTTTTTGGAGGGGCGGGATGTGCGGTACCTGGAGGGCCTTTCCACCCCCTTGGCCCCGGAGGCTACCTTGGACCTGTTTCCTCCTGTGGCGGGGGGAGCCCTCGAGGCCACCTTCGGGGCGCTCCCCCCTTGGCTTCTAGAGGAGTACCTGGTCTCCTGGGGCGGGAAGAAGTTGGAGGAAGGCCGCTACGCCCTCCCCGGGGCCATGGTCCGCTTCGCCGAGGCCGAGCCCTTAAGGGTGGGAAGCCTCAGCGTCCCCCAGCTTCGGGTGGAGGTGGAAGGGGAGGAGGCGGAGGCTTGGTTTAACCGCATCGCCTTCGCCGCAAGCCGCGGGGGGGGCTAGAGGCTAAGGAGGGCGTAACCCTGAGCGTGGACCACCTCTACCCCCAAGGGGGTGCGGTAGCCCCTCAAAGGGCTTGCCCCCAGGAGGGGGGTGTGGCCGTGGACGTGGAGCCGGGGGCGGAAGAGGCGGTGGAAGAGGAGGAACGCCCCCGCCCCTCGGTGGGCGAAGTCCTCCCCCGCCGTGGGTCCCGGGGGCGGGGCGTGGGTGAGGAGGACATCCACCCCGTGCCCTTTAAGAAGCCGCCTGGGCAGAAGAAAAAGGGGCTTTAGGGCCAGGCGGAAAAGCTCCGTTTCCCCAAGCTGCCCTTCCCCTTCCCGGTAGCGGGGCACCCCGCCGATGCCGTAGAAGAGAAGGCCCCCGTGGCGAAAGAGCCGTCCGTGGAGGTTCACCACGCCCCCGGGGCGCTTTTTCCCCTCCGCTTCCCATACCCACTCCTCCCCGTGGTTGCCGGGGACGAAGAGCACGGGCACCGCCACCTTGGTGGCCACGTACTCCAGGTAGGTCCCCGGCAAGTCCCCCGCGGCCAGGACCAGGTCGAAGGGGGGAAGGTTGTTGGGGAAGCGGGGGGAGTGGATGTGGGGGTGGACCTGGTCGGCGAGGAGAAGGAGGCGCACGCTCCTTTTCATTCTGGCAAAAAGGCGCCAGGATAAGGGCGTGCGGGCCTACACCACGGCGCACCTTTCCTTCGCCCTGCCCGAGGGGCACCCCTTTCCCCTCTACAAGTACCCGGGGGTGGCGGAGGCGCTAAAGGGCCTCCTGCCCATCCTTCCCGCCCCGGAGGTCCCGCGGGAGGCGCTTTATCTGGCCCACGAAGGGAGCTATTTGGCCAAGCTTTTCACAGAGGGGCTTAGCCGGGAGGAGTCCTTGCGCTTAGGGCTTCCTTTCAGCCAGGGGCTCCTGAAGCGGGCCCTCCACGCCGCCGGGGGGACGCTCCTTGCGGCGGAGGACGCCTTGGAACTGGGCCTGGGGCTCAACCTGGCCGGGGGGACCCACCACGCCTTTCCCGGCCGGGCCGAGGGGTATAGCCTTTTCAACGACGTGGCCGTGGCCATCCACTGGCTGCGGGCCAAGCGGGGTTTTGCGGGCAGGGTCTTGGTGGTGGACCTGGACGCCCACCAGGGCAACGGCACCGCCTTCTTTTTCCAAAACGACCCCACGGTCTTCACCCTCTCCCTGCACGGGGAGCGGAACTACCCCCTGAGGAAGGAGCGGGGCGACCTGGACGTGGGCCTACCCGACGGGGTGGGGGACGAGGCCTACCTGGAGGCCCTCGAGGCCGCCTTGGCCGTGGCCCAGGATTTCCGCCCCCACCTGGTCTTCTACAACGCCGGGGTGGACGTCTTGAAGGGGGACCGCTTTGGCCGCCTAGCCTTGAGCCCGGAAGGGGTGAGGCGGCGGGACCTTTTGGTCTTTCGCTTCGTCAAGCGGCTGGGCGTGCCATTGGTGGTGGTCATGGGCGGGGGGTACAACCGGGACCCCGCCCTCACCGTGGCCGCCCACGCCCTGACCTACCGCCTGGCCCTAAGCTCCTTGGCGTAGGTGGCCACGGCCTCTTCCAGGCTAAAGCCCAGGTTCCGGTACAGCTCCAAGGCCCCTTTTTCGTGGTCGTGGGCCCGCACCCGGAGGAGCTTCGCCCCCTTCTTTCGGGCGAGCCTGGCCGCCTCCGCCAGGAGGGCGCGGCCGATGCCCTTCCCCCGGGCCTCAGGCACCACGCCGATGTAGGCCACGCTGGCCTCCTTGTCCTCCAGCTCCACCTCGGCCAGGCCCACCGGCCTTTCCCCTTGGTAGGCCACCAGGAGGTGAACGGCGGGGTCGGCGAAGTGCTCCAGGAGCTCCTCGTCCGTCCACTTGAGGCGCAAGGCCCAGCCTTCCTCGCTTTCCCGGTAAAGCTCCCGGTAGACCTCGGGCCCGGGGAAGCCCTCCCGGATCCGCACCCCCTCGGGGGGTGGGAAGTCCAGGCCCTCGGGGTTTTTCACGAAGAAGTAGGTGAGGTGGAGGAGGTCGTACCCCGCCTCCTGCAAGGCCCGGCGCACCCCTTGGTTTTCCTCCCGGGGAAAGGCGTAAAGCCTTTCCACCCCAAGTTCCTTGGCCCGCTTTTCCGCCGCTTCCAGCAGGGGGGCGAGGTCCTCTTCCCGGTAGGCCAAAGGCCCTTCCAGGGCGGCCCCGTCCCAGAAGGGGTAGAGCCCCACGTACCCCGCCACCTCCCCCTCCCGGAGGAGGACGAGGCCGTCTTCCAGTTCCTCGGCCAGGCCCTCCAGGTCCCGCGCCTCCGGGGCCAGGACCCCCCTTTGCGGGCTTTCGTCCATGTGGCGGAGGAGCTTTAGAAGCCCCGGAAGGTCCTTGCGGGCCACGGGCCGGATCATGCCCTAAGTCTACTCCCAAGGCCCCTAGGGCCGCTAGGGACAAGGGTCCAGGTTGAGGGCCTTCACCACCCCTTCCCCCCCGTAAAAGTCCACCACGGAAAGCCGGGCGTAGTCCTGCTCTAGCCGTAAGCCCTCCTCCGGAGGAAGGGGTAGGGCCAGGCTCAAGGCGGCGCGGTTGAGGGTGCAGTTGCCCACCACCAGGAAGGCCTGGCCCCGGTGCCGTGCCAAAAGGGCCCGCACCGCCTCCCGGCCCCTTGCCCACGCCTCCCGCACGCTTTCCCCCAAGGGCGGGGCGAAGCCCGCCTCGTCCGCCATCCAGGCCCTGACCGCTTCGGGGTAGAGGGCCTCCACCTGGGCGAAGCTTTTCCCTTCCCAGGCCCCCCAGCTCCGCTCCCGAAGCTCGGGGAGAAGGGTGTGGCCCACCCCCAGGGCCTGGGCCAGCAGGGCGGCGGCCTCGCTTTCCGCCAAGCTGTCGGCGGCGTAGACGTGGGCTACGGGAAAGCGCCGCAGGAGGGGAACCAGGGCCAAGAGGGCCCGCTTCCCCTCCCCGGAGAGGGGAAGGCCCGGGTGGCTGTAAAGGAGGTGGTGGGGGTTTTCCACCGGCCCGGCCCGGGTGAGGAGGAGGGTGGTCTTGGGGTGGGGGCCTTGCAGGAAGTGGGCGAGGAGGCCCATGGTCCTAGACCACATAAGCCGTTTGTCAAGCCCCCTACCGACCTTCACCGACACAAACGGCCCAGGCCGCACGGGCTAGCCGATTTGCTAGAGCCGTTATAGCCACCTTTTTCGGCTTTCCCCGAGCCAACAACCCCTCCACCCAGGCACGGCGCTCAGGGTCAGACCTCGAGGCCTGGACCGCCGCCCACCAGAAAGCGGCCCGGAGGGCAGGAGGACCAACCCTCGAGATGCGCCCCACCTCAGGACGCTCACCCGATTGATAGACCCGAGGCGTCAAACCCGTAAACGCCGCATAGGCCCGAGCAGACCGAAACCGCCTCATATCGCCAGAATACGCCAAAATCCGAAGCGCCAGACCCGACCCTATACCAGGCAACGACTGGAGGGCCACATACCACCCCGCAAGCAACGGGTCAGACTGCACCACCAACCGAGCCCGACCTTCCACCGCATGCCGCAACCCCCCCAATTCCGAAGCCACACCACCCAACAGCTCACCTAGGCCCGGCGCAACATACTGCCAGGCATGGAGGCGGTTCAACACCCCAACCCGGTCAGAACGTATGGCATCCGCCAAACGAACCAACAACCCTAGCAACACAAGCGCTTCAGGAGTAGGTTCATACGGCAGAAGCTCATGGTACCGCTCAGACACGTAGCGGGCTATTAGGCGAGCATCCGCCCGGTCCGTCTTTGCACGCCGGAGCATAGAACGGGCATATGCGGCAACCGCAAGAGGGTTGAGGACATAGACCAAATGGCCCGCCTGATGCAAGGCATAGGCAACAGGCTTATGGTAGCTACCTGTAGCCTCCACGCCCACAACGGAGCCTGGAGGCAGCCACGCCACCACATCAGGGATACCGCCCGGGTTAGCAAAACGCCGCACCTCAGAACCACGAGCAACATCCAACCACCTAGCGGATACGTCCACGCCGACAAAAACCACATGACCCCCCAAACGGGCAGGCCCCCGGCACTCTTATAACCGGCCACAACGGGCCAACCACACAACCGCCGGGAGCCTAGACCAGTCTAGGACACGGCCACACGGGCCAGAATACGAGACGGCCTCACGCCCAAACCCATCCTACCGCCTCATGCGGTAGATACCACGGCGAGGGTCATAGGGACACCGACCAAAGGCTACATAGGGGCAGTGCCGCTTATACCGGTTCACCTGCATAGCTAGCGTATGCGGCATGCCGCAAACCGAGCACCTAAGTGCCCTCCCCCAAGATTTTCAACTCCACACCCCCGAGGGCCCTTAGGGCCTGCACCACAGCCTCTTTAAGCTCCTCCACGCTCCCGTAGTGCCGCCTCGGCATCAAATACCCCTTCAC
>NZ_BSRG01000019.1 GCF_040363165.1 Thermus sp. LT1-2-5
CTGGTGGAGCTGGGGGGCAGGTGGTTCGTCCTCAACCTGGCTCCCCATCACGAGACCGCGGCGCGCCTCCTGGGGGCCGGGCGATATTACCTGCTGGAGTGAAGGGGGTGCGGAATGTGGGTGCCAATGCGGGGCTTTTGGCGGTGCGGTGGGCCACCACCAGGTACCGCATAGGCCACCTCCTTCCCCCTTAGGCTAGCTGGGGGGGCTAGGGAAGCGGGGCAAGAGGGCACATTTGGCGTGGAAGCCTTCCAAAAAGCTCGGCTGCACCCCACAGGAACCCCGTTTGGGCGGGGTTTTATTGCATAGCACTTTACATATCGGCAAGGCGTGGTATACTGAAAGAGTCAGACGAGAAAGAGGCCGCCCGTAGAGGTGGCGGGTTTGTTTTTAGGGCACCAGGGCCACCTTGGTGGTCCGGCGCTCGTGGAATAGGCGGTAGCCTTCCGCCGCTTCCCCCAAGGGCAGGCGGTGGCTAAAGACGAAGCGTCCCTTTAGGCGCCCTGTCCTCTGCAAGGCCAGGACCTCGCCGATGTAGCGGGGGATGTTGGCCAGGGCGCTTCGGAAGGTGATGCCGCGGCTGAAGGCGGAAAGCCAAGGGTAGTCCACCCTCTCCGCCGTGGGCACCCCTAGGCTGGACACCACGCCCCCAGGCCCCACCAGGCGAAAGGCGAGGCGCAGGGCTTCCCCGTCCCCGCCCACCGCTTCCACCACCAGATCGGCCCCCAGGCCCTCGGTTTCCTTGCGTAACCGGGCCACGGGGTCTTCCGCCTTGGGGTTTAGGGGAAGGCTTCCCAGGGTGCTGGCCTTTTCCAGGCGGCTTTCCTCCGGGTCTATGGCGTAGACCCTCCCCGCCCCCAGGGCGTGGGCTACCATCTGGGCCATGAGGCCTACGGGTCCCGAGCCCACCACGGCCACGCTCATCCCAGGCTCCAAGAAGGGCCTCACCCCCCCGTAGGCGGTGGTGAGGATGTCCCCGGCCAGGATGGCCTCCTCCGCCGGCAGGTCCCCGATGGGGAACAGGCTGGTGCGGGCGAAGGGGACCCGCACCCGCTCGGCCTGGGCCCCCGGCAAGTTCCCCAGGGCCAGGCCGAAGCCGTAGACGCCGCCTTTGAGGCAAGCGAAGAAGCGCCCCTTGCGGCAGGCGGGGCAGTCCCCGCAGGCCACCTGGAAGCTCCCCACCACCCGCTCCCCCAGGGCGAAGGGCACCAAGGGGCCCTTTTCCACCACCCGGCCCACGAACTCGTGGCCGAGGATGGTGCCGGGCAGGACCCCGGCGATCTTGCCGTGGTAGATGTGGAGGTCCGAGCCGCAGATGGCAGAGAGCTCCACCTCCACGATGGCGTCGGTTTCCACTTCCAGTTTGGGCTCCGGGACCTCTTCCACCGCCACCTGGAAAGGCCCCTGGTACACCACCGCCTTCACGCTACCTCCCGGGCCACCTTCACCAGTTCCTGGGCCGCTTGGGCGTAGGGGGCCAAGGTGGCGAGGGAGCCCTTCTTGAGCTCCAGAAACCCCCGCATGAGGGCGGTGAGGGGCTCAAGCCTCCCCTCCAGGACCTCTTGCCAGGTGGCGAGATCCGCTTCAATCACGAAGTCCGCCTCCGCCTCGCCTTCCACCACCTTCACCCCACGGCAGACCCCGTGCCAAAGGTCCAGGACCACCGCTACCCCCTGGGGCAGGCCCGCCTGGGGGTCGGGGCGGACGCTTAGGGCCAAGGAGCCCTCCCAACCGGATGCCGCCTTGCGGTAGGCCTCGCTTTGGGACAGCTTTTCGCAGTACGCCTTGGCCCACGCCTCGCTGAAAAGCTCCATCCTTCGCCTCCTTTTGTACCCAGTATAAGCCCTTTGGCGGTACCCTGGAAAGGTGGTTTACCTCCTGGACCTCTCCGGGGTTTACTGCGAGGCGGTGGAGCCCCGCTTGATCCGGCTTCTCGCCGAGGCCAGCGGGGAAAGTGCCTTTTACGTTTCCCAGGCCTTTTACGACCTTCTTCCCCGTTTGCGGGCGGAGGGACCTAGGGTTTTGGAGGCCCTCTTCCCGGGGGCTTCCGGGCTCTATCCCAAGGCCTTCCTTCCTCGGCCCTTGACCTTTCCCACGCCCTTTTACCTGGTTTCCGACCTGCCTCCTCCGGAGGGGCTTTCCGCCTTCTTCCACCCGGATAAGCTGGAAGCCTTGGCCTTAGCGGTGGCGGCCTTGGGGGAAGAGGCCCTTTACCTGGACGACAACCCCCTTTGGGTGGAGCGGGCGCGGGAGCGGGGGTTCCGGGCGGAGCTTTTTAGGGGCGTTCCGGCCACGGGTGCTTGGGATAGCGGCGCATGAGTTCCCGCCGCACCTCAGGGTAGCGGTGTTCCCAAAACGACCGTAGGTCCTGGGTCACCTGCACCGGCCGACGGGCGGGGGAGAGGAGTTCCACCGCCACCGGGACCTTTCCCCCCAGCACCCTAGGGGTTTCCCTCAGGCCGAAGGCTTCTTGGATGAGGAGGGAAAGGAGGGGCGGGGCGTCTTCCCGGTAGCGAAGGCGCTTGCGTTTGCCGGAGGGGAGGAGGATGGCCTCGGGGGCCAGGGCCTCGAGGACCCCCCTCCCTTCCCCCAAGAGGCCGAGGAGGATCTCCTTCCAGGGCAAGCGGGCCAGGGCTTCCACCTCCCGCACCCCCTCGGTCCAGGGGAGGAGCCAGGTGAGGTCCTGGAGGAGGGTGGCCTCGCTTAGGGCCGGCACCTCCACCCCGTGGGCCCGGAGGAAGGCCAGGCGGAGGAGCACCTGCCGCGCCTCCTCGGGGAGGGGAAGGCCTTCCTTGAAGGCCTCTTGGAGCTCTGCCGGGGTGGGGGGGCCGGGGTCTACGGGAACCCGCTCCAGGAGGATGGCTCCGTACCGCCGCTCCAGGTACCCCCGTAGCCGCCCCCCTTCCCAACCGCTCCAGGCCTCCACCTTGGACCGCTCCAGGAGGTCCTCCCGGGCTAGGGGGGCATAGAGGAGAAGACGCCCTTCCCCTTGGGCAAGCTCCGCCCCCACCGCCACCAAGTAAGGGGGCCCATCCCCTTCCAGGCGCAGGAGGGGGCCGGTGCAAAGCCGATAGCGCCCAGGCCCTACCCGCTCCGCCGCCCGGTCGGGGTAGGCGGCGAGGAGGAGCCGCCCCACCGCCTCGGGGTGGGGAAGGTGGGGGAGGGCCTCGGCGCCAAGCCGCCTCCGCCACAAGGCCGAAACCCGCTCCACCCCCAAAAAGGGTCCCCGTTTCGCCCGGCGGGCCTCGAGGAGGCCCTCAAGCCGTAAGAGGAGGTCCGCTTCCCCCGCCAAGGGGTCGGGCTCCTCCAAAAGGGCGATGAGGTCTGCGGCCAGGGGGAGAAGGCCCTGGGCCTTGGCCTCCAGGGCCATGCGGGCCAGGCGGGGGTGGGTGGGGAGGCGGAGCATGGCCTGGCCCAGGGGGGTGAGGCGGCCTGCCTCCACCGCCCCCAGAAGGCCGAGGAGGGCCTGGGCCGCCTCCAGGGCTCCCTTGGGGGGCGGGGTGGGGAGGGGGAGGTCCTCCAGCCGTTCCCCGAAGGCCAGGGCCAGGAGCGCCGCCCGGGCGAGGTCGGCCTCCAGAACCTCGGGGCGCTTCGGGGGGAAGGGGCCTTCGGGGTAGAGGCGGTACACCTTCCCCGGGCCAAGCCGCCCGGCCCGGCCCGCCCGTTGCCGGGCCGAGTCCTCGGGGATGCGGGCGAGGACCAGCCGGGTGAGGCCCGTCCTGGGATCGAAGCGGGGCTTCTTGGCGAGCCCCGTGTCCACCACCGCCCGCACCCCGGGTAGGGTGAGGCTCGTTTCCGCCACGTCCGTGGCCAGGACGATCTTCCGGGGGCCGGGCTTGAGGAGGGCCGCCTGCTCCGCCAGGGGAAGCCCCCCGTGGAGGGGGAAGGCGGGGAGGTCTTGGAGGAGCCTTCGCGTCCTTTCTATCTCCGCCTTGCCCGGCAGGAAGACCAGGACGTCCCCTTCCCCTTCCAAGAAGGCCCTCCGGGCGTAGCGGGCGGCCCAGGCCTCGAGGGGGCCCTCGAGGGGCCGATCCAGGTGGTGGATCTCCAAGGGGTGGGCTTCCCCCTCCACCCGCAGGACGGCCCCCGCCAGGGCCCGCTCCAGGTCGGGGTCGGGGGTGGCGGTGAGGAGGGCCAGCTTGAGGTCGGGCCGGAGGGTTTCCTGGATGCGAAGGAGGAGGGCCAAGGCCAGGTCGCCTTCCAAATGGCGCTCGTGGGCCTCGTCCAGGAGGACGGCGGAAACCCCTTCCAAAGCCGGGTCTTCCAGGAGGCGCTGGGTGAGGAGGCCTTCCGTCATGACCAAGAGCCGGGTTTCCGGGCCCTCTCGGCTTTCTAGGCGCACCCGGTAGCCCACGCGCTTGCCCAGGGGCTCCCCTAGGTTCTCCGCCAGCCGCGCCGCCACCGCCCGGGCCGCCACCCGCCGGGGTTCAAAGAGGAGGATGCGCCCAGGGAGGGCTTCCAGGAGCTTTAGGGGAAAAAGGGTGCTCTTGCCGGCCCCAGGGTAGGCCTTGAGGAGGAGACGGCCCCGCTCCAGGAGCAGGGCCACCGCCTCGTCCAACCAGGCTTGCATTTAGATGTCCAGCTCGGCGTAGCGGGCGTGCTCCTCTATGAAGTCCCGCCTGGGGGCCACATCCTGGCCCATGAGCTTCTCAAAGAGCTCGCTGGCCTCGAGGGCGTCTTGGAGCTCCACCCGCTTGAGCACCCGCTTTTCCGGGTTCATGGTGGTCTCCCAAAGCTGCTCGGGGTTCATCTCCCCTAGGCCCTTGAAGCGTTGCACCTCGTAGCTTTTGCCCTCCAGTTCCTTGAGGCGCTCTGCGAGCTCCTCGTCGGAGTAGAGGTATTCCACCTTCTTCCCCACCTGAAGGCGGTAAAGGGGCGGCTGGGCGATGTACACGTGCCCCCGCTCGATGAGGGGGCGCATGTAGCGGTAGAAGAAGGTGAGGAGGAGGGTGCGGATGTGGCTCCCGTCCACGTCGGCGTCGGTCATGATGATGATCTTGTGGTAGCGGAGGCTCTCCAGGTCGAAGTGGGCCTCGTCCCCCGTGCCCCCGATCCCCGCTCCGATGGCCGCCACCATGGCCCGCACCTCGGCGTTTTTCAGGGCCTTGGATAGCCCCGCCTTCTCCACGTTGAGAATCTTGCCCCTAAGGGGCAGGATGGCCTGGAAGCGGCGGTCCCGGCCTTGCTTGGCGCTTCCGCCGGCGGAGTCCCCCTCCACGATGAAAAGCTCCGCCTCCTCGGGGTTTTCCGTCTGGCAGTCGGCGAGCTTGCCGGGGAGGTCGTCGGACTCCAGGGGGTTTTGCCGGCGCACCAGCTCCCGGGCCTTCCTGGCCGCCTCCCGGGCTTGGGCCGCCCGCTGGGCTTTCTCGTAAAGGGTTTTGGCGATGCGGGGGTTTTCCTCCAGGACCTCCAAGAGCTTCTCGTAGACCACCTGGTTCACGGCGCTTCCCGCCTCGGGGTTTAAGAGCTTCCCCTTGGTCTGCCCTTCGAACTGGGGTTGGGGGAGCTTCACGCTCACCACGGCGTAAAGGCCTTCCAGGAGGTCGTCTCCCGTGGGCTGGGGGCCTTTTTCCTTGTTGAGGCCCGCCTTCTTGGCGTACTGGTTTAGCGCCCGGCTATAGGCGGACTTGAAGGCGGTGAGGTGGGTGCCCCCGTCCCGGGTAGGGATCATGTTGGCGTAGGTGAGGATCTCTGCTGTATAGCCCTTGGTGTGGATGAGGCCCACCTCCACCTCCACCTCCCCTTCTTGGCCGCGGATGAGGAAGGGCTTCTCGTACAAAAGCTCCTCCCCCTCCGCCAGGGCCTTGGCGAAGGAGGCCACGCCCCCTTTGTCTTGGAACACCTCCTCTTTGTTGTGCTGGAGGTCTTTAAAGACCAGTTTGAGCCCGGCCACCAGGTAGCTCACCTCCCGG
Organism: Thermus sp. LT1-2-5; assembly: GCF_040363165.1. NCBI lineage: Bacteria > Thermotogati > Deinococcota > Deinococci > Thermales > Thermaceae > Thermus > Thermus javaensis. Next base: position 5,913 of record NZ_BSRG01000019.1, read on the forward strand.
AGGCGGGCCCGGATTTTGCTCGGGTCAAAGGCCAAGGGGCCAAAGATCTCGGGGTCGGGTTTGAAGGTGACCCGGGTGCCCGTCTTGCCCTTGGGGGCCTCTCCCACCACGCGGAGGGGTTCGGTCACCTCGCCCCGGCTGAAGGCGATGCGGTGGTGCTTTCCCTCCCGGAAGACCTCCACCACCGTCCACTCGGAAAGGGCGTTCACCACGCTGGCTCCTACCCCGTGGAGGCCGCCCGAGACCTTGTAGGCCCCGCTTTCAAACTTGCCCCCGGAGTGCAGGGTGGTGTAGATCACCTCCACCGCGGGCTTCCCCTCCTCGGGCATGAGGTCCACGGGGATACCCCGGCCGTTGTCCTCCACGGTGAGGGAGCCGTCTGGGTTCAAGGTGGTGACGATCTCGGTGGCGTAGCCCGCCAGGGCCTCGTCCACGGCGTTGTCCAGGATTTCCTTGAAAAGGTGGTGGTAACCCTCCACCCCTGTGCCGCCAATGTACATGGCGGGGCGGTGGCGCACCCCTTCCAACCCCTTGAGCACCTTAATGGCGGAAGCGTCGTAGCTCACCCCTCCAGTATACCACACCATCGGGGCCGGGTTTTTCCCTTGGGCATGGGCCGAAGCCCCGCGTGCTGCCCGTGAACTTTCTGTATTCAATGCGAGAAATTCCCCGCCTTTCCGGTATGATGCGGCCATGACGTTCGGGGTCCTGGTCCATGCCCTTTTAGGTCTTGTGCTGCTGGTGGCCGTGCCCGCCTTGGCCCTGGTGGGGCTGGTGGGGTTTTTCCGTCCCCTGCCCTCCCGCTTCTATGCCGTCCTACGGGGGGTGGCCTGGGTGGCCATCCTCCAGGTGGCCTTGGGCTTCCTCCTGTTCCTGGGGGGGTTGAGGCCCAAGGAGGGGCTTCACCTCCTTTACGGGCTCCTTTTGGCGGCGGGGCTCCACTACCTGGGGGGCCTCGAGCCCGGGGGGTGGTTTTACCGGAGCCTGAAGGACCCCCCCAAGCGGCCCGAGGTCTTTGTGGCCCTGGGGCTTCTTTTCGCCGTGGGCCTTGGGGTGCGGGTCTACCTCACGGGGCGCTGAAGGAGTTCGGGCGGTACGGGAAGCCTTTCCAACATGGGCCGGGTAAGGTGGGGTACCACCTCTCGGTAGAGTTCCTGGGAGTAGGCCTGGACCTCCGGGCTGTTGAGGTAGCCCACCAGGCCCTCCGGTTCAACCCTAACCCCCTCCTTGGGCACCAGGTGAAACTCCTCCCGCCAAGGATAGGCCTTTTCGTCCCACGCCGCCACCACCCGAACCCCCTTGGTGTGGCCCACCACGAGATGGGGCGTGGCGTAGAAGTCCCTTAGCTCCCTCGCCCGCTCCTTGGGCATCCAAAGCCCCGAGTAGGGGGTTTCGTAGTCGATGAGCCCGGGTTTGAGGTTGCGCCCGGTGAGGACGGGAACAAGCCCCGGGCCAGGCTCCCTTCGCACCGCCTCGTGCTTCTTAAACTCGGGGCTTCGGGCGGCGAAGCGGATGCGGAAAAGGTGCCCAAGCGGGATTCCTTCCGCCTCCATCTCCTTGGTCTTGGGGGTTTCGAAGCGGACCATCTCCCCCTTCCACTCAGGGTAGGTTTCCCAGAGGATGGGAGCGCTTAGGTTCCTGGCGTCCCAAAGCGTTAGGCCCTGTCCCCCTTTTATAAAGCGCAAGATAACGGTGCTCACGTTCCGCTTGGGGAAGACCGGACCTACGTAGAAGACCTCGGTGGCTCCTGTTTGGGCAAGGAAGGTGCGGAGGGAGGAGAAGTCGTCCAGGACCAGCCACGTGGTGGGGACCACATAGACCAAAAGCCCCCCGGGCCTCAGGAGGCGAACCGCCTTTTCGGTGAAGGCCCCGTAGAGGTTGTACTTGCCCCTCCAGGTGGAGAAAAGCCTCTTGTAGAGGGCCTTTACCTCCTTGAGGACGTGGATGGGGTACTTGGAGCCGTCCCCCACGATCCCATAGGGCGGGTTCCCCAGGATAAGGTCAAAATCCCCTTCCCCTTCCCAGAGGAGGAAGTCCGCCAGGACACCTTCCGCCCAAGCGGGAAGGTCCAGGGCCTCAGGGTCTATCTCCACCCCAAGGAAGCGGAAGCCCGTGCCGTGAGTTTCCCGAAAAGACCTAAGAAAGGGTCCGTTGGCGCAAGCGGGCTCCAAAACTTTTCCTCCAGGAGGAGCCTCGGCGAGGCTCACCATGAAGCCCACCACTTCGGGGGGCGTTTCCACCCGGCCCAGGCTTTTTGCCGTGGCGCCTTGGGGAAAGGACGGGGGAAAGCGCATTTAGCGGATGATGCCGAGCTTCCGCCCCACCTTGGCGTAGGCCTCGAGGGCCTTGTCCAGCATCTCCTGGGTGTGGGCGGCGGTGACGATGTTCCGGATCCGGGCCTTCCCCCTGGGCACCGTGGGGAAGCCGATGCCCACGGCGAAAACCCCTTCCTCCAGGAGCATGCGGCTCGCCTCGAAGGCCAAGGGGGCCTCCCCAAAGAGGACGGGGGTGATGGGGGTCTGGCTCCCCAGGGTGTCGTAGCCCAGGCGGGCGAGCTCCGCCTTGAAGTAGCGGGTGTTTTCCCAAAGCCGCTCCACCCGCTCGGGCTCCTTCTCCACCAGCTCCAAGGCTCCCAGAAGGGCCCCCACCACCGCCGGGGGGTGGCTGGTGGAGAAAAGGAAGGGCCTGGCCTTATTGATGAGGAGGTCCTTGAGTTCCAAGGCCCCGGCGGCGTACCCCCCAACCACGGCCCAGGCCTTGGAGAGGGTGGCCACCTGGATAACGTCGGGGTCTTGGTGGAAGCCAAAGTGGTGCACCGTCCCCTTGCCCTTCTCCCCGAGGACGCCGGAGCCGTGGGCGTCGTCCACGTAGACCACCGCCCCGTACCGCTTGGCCAGGGGCACGATCCGGTCCAGGGGGGCGATGTCCCCGTCCATGGAGAAGACCCCGTCGGTGACGATAAGCTTCAGACCCTCGGTGTCGTGGGTCTTTAGGAGCTCTTCCAGGTGCTCCACGTCGGCGTGGCGGTAGACCAGGCGGGTGGCCTTGGTGAGGCGGAGCCCGTCGATGATGGAGGCGTGGTTGAGCTCATCGGAGAAGACCAGGTCCCCTTCCTGAAGGAGCGCCCCTAACACGCTCTGGTTGGCCGTGAAGCCCGACTGGAGCACCAAGGCGCTTTCCGTCCCCTTGAAGCGGGCTAGGGCCTCCTCCAGCTCCAGGTGGTAGGTGAAGGTGCCGGCGATGGTGCGCACCGCCCCGCTTCCCGCCCCCCACCGCTCCAGGTACTGCTTGGCCTTTTCCTTAAGGTAGGGGTGGTTGGCGAAGCCCAGGTAGTTGTTGGAGGCGAGGTTCACCACCTCCTTCCCCTCCACCCGGGTCACGGGTTCCTGGGGCGCCTCGAGGACCTTAGGGGTGATGTAAAGCCCCTCGCGCTTTAGCCGCTCCAGCTCGTTTCGCACCCGCTCGCGCAGGGAAAGGCTCATGCCCCTACTCTAACCCTCCAGGTTTCCCCTTTGTCCAGGCCTTGGGTCCTTCCTCACGCTTTTATGACCGGGAAGGACTACCCTGGGAAAGGGGGGTGGTAGCGGTTCCATGCGGAGCTATCTGCAGGCGGAAACCGAGGCCGAGCGCCTGGAGCGGCGAACCAAGCTCCTTGAGCTTCTGGACCGCTTAAAAGGGGAGCCTTCGGCCCTCCTTCCCTTCCACCAAGCCCTGGCCCTGAGGCCCAAGGGGGAGCACCACCTGGGCTTAAAGACCATCGAGGTGGACAAGGTGGTGGGCTCGGTGGACCGCTACGAGGACTTTGACCGCCGCTTTTTGCCCAAGACGCCCCACGCCTTGGAGCGGTGGAAGCGGCTCAGGGCCCTCCAGCTAGAAGGGCAGGAGTTTCCGCCCATTGAGGTCTACCAGGTGGGGGAGGCGTACTTTGTGAAAGACGGCAACCACCGGGTGGCCCTGGCCAAGGCCACGGGGCAGCGGTACATGGACGCCTACGTCATCGCCCTGGATGTCCCCGTGCCCGTGGAGGCCAAGGACACTGTGAAGGACCTCGTCCTCAAGGCGGAGTACGCCAACTTCTTGGAAAAGACCCGCCTGAAAGAGCTCGTTTCCGGGGCCGAGGAGATCCGCTTTTCCACCTTGGGCCGCTATGACCTCCTCCTGGACCACATCGCCACCCGGCGGTACTTTCGGGGCCTCGAGGAGGGCCGGGAGATCCCGTGGGAGGAGGCGGTGGTGGACTGGTACCAGAACCTTTACCGGCCCACGGTGGAGGCCATCCGGAAGTTGGGGCTTTTGCACGAGTTTCCTGGGCGCACCGAGGCCGACCTTTACCTCTGGGTCATGGACCACCGCTACTTCCTGGCCCAGGAGCTCGGGGTGGACCTTTCCCCCGAGGAGGCGGCCCGGAGCTACGAGGCCCGGTTCGGGCCGTGGTGGAAGCGGATGGGGGGTGGGCTTAAGGTTTGGCTAAGGGCACGGTGGGGCAAATGAACAAGCTTAGCTCTGACGTCTCTTGATGGGTGTTCATCTGCACTTGACCCTTCGGCACGAGTGCGCTAAAGTTCCGGATCGGGTACCTAGAACCTATCCTAGGTGCCTAGGAGTGAGGTGAACCCTATGAGAAGAGGCTTTGGCCTTCTAGGTGTGGCTTTATTGGCGGTGTTAACGGCCTGTGCTCCCAGCGTGACTACCAAGACCTCCTCTGGCTTGGAAGGCGAAAATCCCTATGCCAACTACACGGGGCCTCGAGCCAAAGCGGTGGTGGCCAATTTCATCTGCGCCGCTGCCGAGTGCCCTACGGGCGTTGGGGCTTCCATCTCGGAACTCTTGATGACCGCCTTGATCAACACCAACCACTTCATCCTCTACGACCGCTCGGTGCTGGCGCAAATTCAACAGGAAGCCTACCTCGGGGGTAAACCCCTCAACCTGCAGGGAGCCGAGCTTTTGGTGGTGGGTTCCATTACCGCTTTTGAGCCCGATGCGGGCGGCACCCGGGGGGGTGGCGGCGGTATTCTGGGAGGTCTCTTGGGCGCCTTCGGCGGTGGACAGAAGCGCTCGTATGTGGCGGTGGACATGCGGATTGTGGACGCCCAAAGCGGTGCCATCGTTTCCGCTTTCCGCGTGGAGGGCGAGGCCACAGATGTGGATTACGGGGGTCTCCTGGGGATTTTGGGTCCGGGCGCTGCCCTTGTGGGTGGGTTGAAGCAGTACGAGAAGACCCCCATGGGCAAGGCCTTGGCTGTAATGACCTCTAAGGCAGTAGAGGAGATCATTAAGCGTACGCCCAGGAGTTACTTCAAGTATGCACCGGACGGGAAGCCTTACCAGCAGCCTTAGGCGCCTTTTTCTCCTTCTGGTTCCCCTGGTTTTGGGGATGGCTCTGGGCCAAGGGCCCAAAACCCTTATCCTCGTGAGCCAAGGTGAGAGCTGGTGGGATGAGGAGGCGGGCCTTTACGAGGCGGCATTGCGGGAGGAACTCTTGCAGGGGGGCTTTCGGGTGCTGGACGCTGCCCAGGTGCAAAAGGTAGCGGATCGGCAACTCCTCACCCGCCTGGTGCAGGGGGATGCCTTGGCGGCCATCACCTTGGCCACCAACTTTAAGGCTGACGCCTTGGTGGTCAGCCGGGTTTTCACCTCTCGCGTCCTTGCCACCCGGACCAACGTGGCCACCTTCTACACCTACAAGGCCACGGCGGACGTGCGGCTTGTGATGGCCAGTACCGGTCAAGTGGTGGGCAGTTGGAGTCCATCCCAGACAGGGACGGGTACCTCCGAGCGGGAAGCGGCTTTTGCGGCCTTGCGTAACCTGGGCAAACAGGTGGGGCAGGAGTTGCGCAAGCAGAACTTTTCCGCTTCGGGAGCCAGACCCGTGGTCCGCTTGACGGTGACCGGCCTAAAGGGCTTCACCGATGCCTCTGTGCTCCTGAGGGAGCTTGGAGCTCAGAAGGGTGTGGTTTCGGCTGAGCGTAAAAGCTTCGCCAACGGTGTCCTCGAGGCCGAGGTGGTCTTCCAAGGGTCCGTGGACGAGCTGGCAGCGCTCCTAGAAAGCCTACGGCTCCTCCCCTTGGAGGTTACCGAGGTGAGCGGCTTCGCCATAGAGGCCCGGGTGCGCTAATAGGCTCGGGTTTTGAGGGCGGGGGGTTCCCCGCCCTTGATTTTAGCCTCGGATTATCCTTATCCTGCATACAGGATGCAGACCCAGAGCTTCCGCCGACCCAACCAGGTGCGCGAGGCGGTCTACGGCCACCTCAAGGACCTCCTCCTCTCCGGGCGTTTCGCCCCGGGGGAAAGGCTTTCCGAGCCCCTTTTAGCCCAAGAGCTCGGGGTTTCCCGCACCCCGGTGCGGGAGGCCTTGATGCGCCTAAGCGAGGAAGGGCTGGTGGAGTTGGTGCCGGGCAAGGGGGCGAGGGTCAAGGCCTTCACCCCGGAGGAGGTGGAGGAGGTCTATGGGGTGCGGGCCCTGCTGGAGGGGGAGGCGGCGCGGGAGGCGGCGCTACGGGCCACCTCCTGGGAGCTGGACGCCCTGGAGGAGCGCCTCCGGGCCATTGACGAGGCTCCCCCGGAGGACTACCCCGAGCAGATGCGCCGTGACCTGGAGTTCCACCGAGCCTTGGTGCGCCTTTCCGGGAACCGGACCCTTTACCGGCTTTACGAGGACCTGCTGGCCAGCCTGGCCCTGGCCCGAAGCGCCCTGCCCACCCTTTCCCAAGACGAGGCCACGAGGCGGGAGCACCGGGCGATCCTCATGGCCCTAAGGGAGAAGGACCCCGAAGAGGCCAAGCGGGCGGTGGAGGCCCACGTGTACCGCTTCCGCGACCTGGTGGTGGCGACGCTTCGGAAAGGAGGGGTATGAACCTAGACCTGGTCTATCGGCAGGCGGTGCTCTCCGTGGCGGGTAACCCCCGGGTGGAGGCCCTCCTCAAGGGGCGGGCGAAGAGCCTGGTGCGCCGCTATGTGGCGGGGGAGACCCTGGAGGAAGCGCTTAAGGCGGCGGAGGCCCTCGAGGCCCACGGGGTCCACGCCATCCTGGACCTCCTGGGGGAAGGGGTGCGGAGGGAAGAGGAGGCTCGGGCCTTCCAGGAGGGCATCCTGGCCCTGGTGCGGGCCTTGGCCGCGAAGCCCTGGCCCAAGTACGTCTCCGTGAAGCCCACCCAGCTCGGCCTGGACCTTTCCGAGTGCCTCGCCCTGGAGCTTTTGCGGGGCCTCCTACAGGAGGCGGAGCCCCAGGGGGTCTTCGTCCGCCTGGACATGGAGGACTCCCCCCGGGTGGAGGCCACCTTGCGCCTATACAAGGCCCTCAGGGAGGCGGGCTTTAGCCAGGTGGGCGTGGTCTTGCAAAGCTACCTCTTCCGCACGGAAAAGGACCTCGTGGACCTCCTGCCCTACCGGCCCAACCTGCGCCTCGTCAAGGGGGCCTACCGGGAGCCCAAGGAGGTGGCCTTCCAGGACAAGCGCCTCATCGACGCCGAGTACCTGCACTTGGGGAAGCTCGCCCTAAAGGAGGGGCTCTACGTGGCCTTCGCCACCCACGACCCCAGGCTCATCGGCGAGGTGAAGCGCTACACTGAGGCCTTCGGCATCCCTAAGGACCGCTTTGAGTTCCAGCTCCTCTATGGGGTACGCCCCGAGGCGCAGAAAGCCCTGGCCCGGGAAGGCTACACGGTGCGGGCCTACGTGCCTTACGGCAAGGACTGGTACCCCTACCTGAGCCGCCGCATTGCCGAGCGGCCGGAGAACCTGTTTTTGGTGCTAAGGAGCCTCTTAGGAGGCTAAAGGAGGAACCATGACGGTGGAACCTTTCCGGAACCAACCCATAGAAACCTTCCAGACCGAGGAGGCCCGGCGGGAGATGAAGGAGGCCCTAAAGCGGGTGCGGGCCGAGTTCGGCCGCCACTGGGGCCTCTATATAGATGGGGCCTGGGTGGACACCCGGGAGAAGATCCTTTCCCTAAACCCCTCGGCCCCGAGGGAGGTGGTGGGGAGCACGGCCAAGGCGGGGCGGGCGGAGGCGGAGGCCGCCCTCGAGGCCGCCTGGCGGGCCTTCCGCACCTGGAAGGACTGGCCCCAGGAAGACTGGAGCCGCCTCCTCCTCAAGGCCGCCGCCCTCATGAAGCGGCGCCGGCGGGAGCTGGAGGCCACCTTGGTCTACGAGATCGGCAAGAACTGGGTGGAGGCCAGCGCCGAGGTGGCGGAGGCCATCGACTTCCTGGAGTACTACGCCCGCCAGGCCCTTAAGTACAAGTACCCCTCTGTGGAGGTGGTGCCCTACCCCGGGGAGGACAACGAGAGCTTTTACATCCCCTTGGGGGCCGGGGTGGTCATCGCCCCCTGGAACTTCCCCATCGCCATCTTCACCGGGATGATCGCCGGGCCCGTGGCGGTGGGGAACACCGTGGTGGCCAAGCCCGCCGAGGACACGGTGGTCATCGCCGCCAAGGTCTTTGAGATCTTCCACGAGGCGGGCTTCCCCCCGGGGGTGGTGAACTTCCTGCCCGGGGAAGGGAAGGAGGTGGGGGCCTACTTGGTGGAGCACCCCCGGACCCGCTTCATCAACTTCACGGGGAGCCTCGAGGTGGGGCTTTGGATCCACGAGCGGGCGGCCAGGCTCGCCCCGGGGCAGCGGTGGATCAAGCGGGTTTTCCTGGAGCTCGGGGGCAAGGACGCTATCCTCGTGGACGAAACCGCCGACCTAGAGGCGGCCACAGAGGGCATCCTGGTTTCCGCCTACGGCTTCCAGGGGCAGAAGTGCTCTGCGGCGAGCCGCCTCATCGTTACCGAGAAGGCGTATGAGCCGCTTCTGGAGCGCCTTCTGGAGCGGGCAAACCGCCTGGTGGTGGGCCCCGCCGAGGAGAACCCCGACCTGGGCCCCGTGGCCTCTAAGGCCCAGGAGGAAAAAATCCTTTCCTACATCGAGATCGGCAAGGGGGAAGGGCAGCTCGTCCTGGGGGGCAAGCGCTTGGAGGGGGAGGGCTACTTCATCGCCCCCACGGTCTTCACCGAGGTGCCGCCCCAGGCCAAAATCGCCCAGGAGGAGATCTTCGGCCCCGTGCTCTCTGTGATCCGGGTGAGGGACTTCGGCGAGGCCCTGGAGGCGGCCAACGATACCGTGTACGGCCTCACGGGCGGGGTTTACTCCCGCAAGCGGGAGCACCTGGAAAGGGCCCGGCGGGAGTTCCACGTGGGGAACCTCTACTTCAACCGGAAGATCACGGGGGCCTTGGTGGGGGTGCAGCCCTTTGGCGGCTTCAACCTTTCCGGCACCGACACCAAGGCGGGGGGGCCGGACTACCTCCTCCACTTCCTGCAGATGAAGACGGTGGCCGAGCGCTTCTAGCCCCCTAGACCCTAAGGGCGCTTTGGGCTATCCTTGGGGCATGGTCCTTGCCCTCCGCTCCTGGTGGCCCGGTTAGGCCCCGGGGTGGAGGGCTTTCCCCCGGGGTATACCCCCGGGGGTTTTGCCTAGGAGGTGGGATGGAGACCATCAGGCCCTTTCGCAAGACCCTGCTCGCCGACCTGGAAACCCCGGTGACCGCCTACCTCAAGCTGGCCGAGAAGGCCCCGGTGAGCTTTCTCCTGGAGTCGGTGGAGCGGGGCCGGCAGAGCCGCTTTTCCATCGTGGGGGTGGGGGCGCGGCGCATCTTCCGCTTGAAGGACGGGGTTTTCACGCTAAACGGCGAGCCCCTTCCTACCCAAGACCCCTTGCGCACCCTCTACGAGGCGGTCTTCGCTCCCTTGGAGCGTCCCCCGGACCTCCCCCCCTTCTTCGGCGGGGTGGTGGGGTACGCCGCCTACGACCTTATCCGCTACTACGAGCGCCTTCCCGCCCTCAAGCCCGACGACCTGGGCCTGCCCGACCTCCTCTTCGTGGAGCCCGAGGTGGTGGTGGTCTTTGACCACCTGAAAAGCCTCCTCCACCTGGTGGCCCCGGGCACCGACCCCGAGGAGGCGGAGGCGCGGCTTGCCTGGGCGGAGGGGAGGCTCAAGGGGCCCTTGCCCGGGGTACCGGGGGAGCGGCCCGGGGGCCGGGCCCGGTTCCAGGCGGACTTCTCCCGGGAGGCTTACCTCCAGGCGGTGGAAAAGGCCCTGGCCTACATCCGCGCCGGGGACATCTTCCAGGTGGTGCTCTCCCTGAGGCTTTCCTCCCCCCTCACCGTGCACCCCTTCGCCCTCTACCGGGCCCTGAGGAGCGTGAACCCGAGCCCCTACATGGGCTATTTGGACCTGGGGGAGGTGGTCTTGGTTTCGGCAAGCCCGGAAAGCCTCCTGCGCTCGGACGGGAAGCGGGTGGTCACCCGGCCCATCGCCGGCACCCGGCCCCGGGGCAAGGACGAGGAGGAGGACAGGAGGCTCGCCGAGGAGCTCCTAAGGGACGAGAAGGAGCGGGCGGAGCACGTGATGCTCCTGGACCTTTCCCGCAACGATATCGGCCGGGTAGCGGCCTTCGGCAGCGTGCGGGTGGTGGAGCCCTTGCACGTGGAGTACTACTCCCACGTGATGCACCTGGTGTCCACGGTGGAGGGGGTTTTGGCCGAGGGCAAGACCCCCTTGGACGCCCTGGCCAGTGTCCTGCCCATGGGCACGGTTTCCGGGGCCCCCAAGATCCGGGCCATGGAGATCATTGAGGAGCTGGAGCCCCACCGCCGGGGGCCCTACGGGGGGAGCTTCGGCTACCTGGCCTACGATGGGGCCATGGACGTGGCCCTCACCCTGCGCACCTTCGTCATCGCTAGGGGGCAGATGCACGTGCAGGCGGGGGCGGGGATCGTGGCGGACTCGGTGCCGGATCGGGAGTACGAGGAGTGCCTCAACAAGGCCAAGGCCCTCTTGAAGGCGGTGGAGCTGGCGGAGGAGGGGCTATGAGGGTGCTGGTGGTGGACAACTACGATAGCTTCACCTACAACCTGGTGCAGTACCTGGGGGAGCTGGGGGCGAGCCCCATCGTGTGGCGGAACGACCAGTTCGCCCTCGAGGACGTGGCGGCCCTGGACCCAGACCGCATCCTCATAAGCCCCGGGCCCTGCACCCCCCTGGAGGCGGGGCTCTCCCTCCCCCTCATCGCCCGCTACGCCCCCCGCTACCCCATCCTGGGGGTCTGTCTGGGGCACCAGGCCATCGGCATGGCCTTCGGGGGGAAGGTGGTGCCCGCCCCCGTCCTCATGCACGGAAAGGTGAGCGAGATCCACCACGACGGCACCGGGGTCTTCCGGGGCCTGGAAAGCCCTTTTCCCGCCACCCGCTACCACTCCTTGGTGGTGGAGGCGGTGCCCGAGTCCTTGGTGGTCAACGCCTGGGTGGAGGAGGCGGGGGGGCGCACGGTGATGGGCTTCCGCCACCGGAGCTATCCCACCCACGGGGTGCAGTTCCACCCGGAAAGCTACCTGACGGAGGCGGGCAAACGCATTCTCAAGAACTTTTTGGAGGACCCATGGAGGTAGTGCGGAAGGCGCTGTTGGGCGAGGTTTTACGCGAGGAGGAGGCGTACGCCCTGATGCAGGCCCTGATGCGGGGGGAGGTCTCCCCGGTGCAGGCGGCGGGGGTCCTCACCGCCTTGGCCCTCCGGGGGGAAAGGCCCGAGGAGATCGCCGCCATGGCCCGGGCCATGCGGGAGGCGGCAAGGCCCCTAAGGGTGGGCCGGAGGCCCCTTTTGGACATCGTGGGCACCGGGGGAGATCACAAGGGGCTTTTGAACCTCTCCACCCTGGCCGCCTTGGTGGCGGCGGCGGGGGGGGTGGCGGTGGCCAAGCACGGGAACCGGGCGGCGAGCTCCAAGGCGGGAAGCGCCGACCTTTTGGAGGCCTTAGGGGTGGACCTGGAGGCTCCCCCCGAGCGGGTGGGGGAGGCCATAGAGGAGTTGGGTTTTGGCTTCCTCTTCGCCCGGGTCTTCCACTCCGCCATGCGCCACGTGGCCCCGGTGCGGGCGGAGCTGGGCATCCGCACCGTCTTCAACCTCCTGGGCCCCCTTACCAACCCGGCGGGGGCGGATGCCTACGTCCTCGGGGTCTATAGCGAGCGCTGGCTTTCCCCCATGGCGGAGGCCCTGGAGCGGCTTGGGGCGCGGGGGCTTGTGGTCCACGGGGAGGGAGCGGATGAGCTCGTCCTGGGGGAGAACCGGGTGGCGGAGGTGGGAAAGGGGACCTATACCCTTACCCCGGAGGCGGTGGGGCTGAGGCGGGCCCCCCTCGAGGCCCTCCAAGGGGGCACCCCAAAGGAGAACGCCGAGCGGGCCCGGCAGATCCTCAAGGGGGAGGAGAAGGGCCCGGCGGCGGAGGCCGTGGCCCTGGCGGCGGGGGCGGGGTTTTACGCCGCAGGCCGGGTGGCGAGCCTCCAAGAGGGCGTGCGCCGGGCCCAGGAGGTTCTGGAAAGCGGGGAGGCCCACCTCCTCCTGGAGCGGTACGTGGCCTTTCTCAAGGGTTAGACCCAGCTCACCGCCCCGAAGGTGTCCTCCCGGCGGGGGCTGGTGGAGAAGAGGACCACGGGAACCCCGGTGTGCTCCTCGATGAGGTCCAGGTAGCGGAGGAGGCTTGCCGGGAGGTCCTCCCGCCCCCTCACTCCGGAAAGCTCCCCCCAGCCGGGAAGCTCCAGGTAGCGCACCGCCTCGGGGGCTGCCTCCCCGGGGCGGGCCCCGTCCAGGTACTCCACCGCCACCTTCACCCTCTCCAGGCCGGAAAGCACGTCCAGCTTGGTGAGGGCCAGGCCGTCAAAGCCGTTCACCTCGCAGGCGTACTTCAGGGCCACCAGGTCCAGCCAGCCCACCCGCCGGGGCCTTCCCGTGGTGGTGCCGTACTCCCCGCCCTTTTCCCGCAGGTGGTGGGCCAGCTCCCCGTGGATCTCCGTGGGGAAGGGGCCTTCCCCCACCCGGGTGGCGTAGGCCTTGGCCACCCCGTAGACCTTGGTGATGGCCTTGTGAGAAAGCCCCGTGCCCACCAGGATGCCGCCCACCGTGGGGTGGGAACTGGTCACGTAAGGGTAGGTGCCGTAGTTCAGGTCCAGGAGGGTGGCCTGGGCCCCCTCGAAGAGGAGGCGCTTCCCCTTGCGCCAGGCCTCCCGCAGGAGGCTTCCCGTGTCGGCGATGTAGGGCCTTAGGATCTCCCGCATCCGGTAGAGGTCGGCCAGGGCCTTTTCCTCCGTGTCCCAGCCCGCCTCCTTGGTGGAGTTGGGCTTTTCGTAGAGGAGGCGGCGCACCCTCTCCCGGAGCACCGCCTCGTCCAAGAGGTCCCCCACCCGAATCCCCACCCGCCGGGCCCGGTCGGAGTAGGCGGGGCCAATGCCCCGGCCCGTGGTGCCCACGAAGTTGTGGCGGCTTTCCACGTGCTTGTGGTGGGGGAGGACCAGGTGGGCCCGTTCCGAAACCAGGACCTTGGGGTCAAACCCCTCCCTCCGGAGGCTTTCCAGCTCCTCCTGGAAGCGGAAGGGGTCGATGACCATCCCGTCCCCCAGGACGTTCACCGCATGGGGGTGGATGACCCCCGAGGGGAGGAGGTTGAGCTTGAACACCCGGCCCTCCGCCACCACGGTGTGCCCAGCGTTGGCCCCGCCCTGGTAGCGGACCACGTAGTCCGCCTCTTGGGCTAAGGCGTCCACCACCTTGCCCTTGCCCTCGTCCCCCCACTGCGCCCCGATGATGGCGATCCCCGGCATCCCCCTTAAGCTTACGCTGCCCCTTGCAAAAGGGCCATCTCCTCCGGGGTGAGAGAGATCCTGAGGGCCTCGGCGTTCTGCCGGGCCTGGTGGGCGTTCTTGGCCCCGGGGATGGGAAGGGCGCCCTTCTGGATTAGGTAGCGGAGGGCAATGGCGGCGGGGCTTGTGCCCTTGGCCGTTGCCAGGCCTTGGAGGGCGGGAAGCAGGCGCCGCACCCGGCCGAGGAGGGGGCGGTACTTGCTCCCCCGGTAGCCCCTGGGGGGTTGGTCCGGATCCAGCTTGCCCGTGAGCCAGCCCATGGCCAAGGGGCTATAGGCCATGAGGGCGATGCCCTCCTGGCGGAGGGCGGGAAGGTGGGCTTCCCAGTCCCGCTTGAGGAGGCTAAGCTCCACCTGGTTGGCGAGAAAGGGTACTTGGTGCCGCTCCAGGACACCCTTCACCACCTCCAGCTGGCCCAGGGAGCAGTTGGCCACCCCCACCCCCCGGGCAAGCCCCCGCTCGTAGGCCTCCGCCAAGGCCTCGGCCCAGGCCTTGAGGGGCACGGGGGGCCAGGGCCAGTGGAGGAGGTAGAGGTCCACCGCCTCCACCCCAAGCCGGGATAGGCTTCCCCTTAGGGCCTTCAGGAGGCTTTTCCGGGAAAGGCGCCAGGGGTAGGGGAAGAACTTGGTGACGAGAAAGGGCCTTTCCCCCGCCTCGGCCACAAAGCGGCCTAGGAGCCTTTCCGATAGGCCGAAGCCGTAGAACTCCGCGGTGTCAAAAAGCCGTACCCCGGCCCTTAGGCTTTCCCGGAAGGCCTGCCGCAGCTCTTCTTCCCCATAGCCCTGCCCATAGCCCCAGAAAAGCCGGTCCCCCCAGGCCCAGGTGCCCACGCCCATGGAGTGGGAGAAGAGGGGGTTCATGCCAGGCGGAAGGGGTTGAAGTCCGTGTCCCTATCGTAGGCGTCCAGCCCCTCGGCCCGCTTCAGGAAGCCCACCACGAGGTAGGTGAAGGGGAGCATCAGGGCCTCCACCCCCACCTTGAAGGCGTAGTTGGAGAGGAAGACGGCGAGGAGCACCTCGTTTGGGAGCACGCCGTAGAAGGCCACCAGGAGGAAAAGCCCCGTGTCCAGCCCTTGGCCCACAAGGGTGGAGCTTAGGGCCCTTAGCCAGAAGAGGCGCCCTTCCGTGCGCACCTTGAGCTTGGCCAGGACGTAGGCGTTGGCGAACTCCCCGGCGAAGTAGGCGAGGAGGCTTCCGAGGACGATCCTGGGGGTGAGGCCCAGGAGGAGGCCAAAGGCCTGGGCGAAGCGGCGGCTTTCCTCGTCCGGCGGGGCGGGGAGGGCGGCCACCGCTTGGAAGGTGAGGGCGGCGAGGAGGAGGGCGAAGAACCCGGTCCAGATCACCCGGCGGCTTTTTCGGTAGCCGTAGACCTCGGTGAGGACGTCCCCGAAGATGTAGGCCAAGGGGAAGAGGAGCGTTCCACCGTCAAAGGTGAAAGGTCCCAGGACCACCAGCTTGGTGGAGGCCACGTTGGAGACCAGAAGCACCGTGGCGAAGAGGGCGGTGATAAGGTCCAGGTACCTCATTCCTCCTCCGGATGGATGGAGGTGATGAAGGGCAGGTTCCGGTCAAACTGGGCCCGGTCCAGGCCGTAGCCGTAGACGTAGGCGTCCTCTATCTCAAAGCCCAGGTAGTGGATGGGCACCTCCACCTGGCGGCGGGAGGGTTTGGAGAGGAGGGCGGCCACGCGGACAGAGGCGGGCTTGCGGGCCTCGAGGTAGTCCAGGAGGTAGGAAAGCGTCAGCCCCGTGTCCACGATGTCCTCCACCACGATCACGTCCCGGCCGTGGATGGGAAGCCTCAGGTCCTTGATGAGCTCCACCTCCCCGCTGGAGCGGTAGGCGTTGCCGTAGGAGCTGATGGAGATGAAGTCCAGGGTGAGGGGAAGGGGGATGGCCCGCACCAGGTCGGCCATGAAGATGAAGGCCCCGTTGAGCACGCAGATGAGGTGGGGGGTCTTCCCCTGGTAGTCCTGGGCGATCTGGGCTCCTAGCTCCGCCACCCGCCTGCTTATGGCCTCAGCGCTGATCTGCACGGGTCCGTTCCCCGGCGCAAACATGCCCTTCATTCTAGCCCCACCTGGCGCAAAAGCGCCTTTTCCTCCTCCGGGGAAAGCCGCCGCCACTTTCCCGGGGGGAGGTTTCCGAGCCGGATGGGCCCCACCTGCACCCGCAATAGCCGCTTCACCGGGTAGCCCACGGCCTTGAGCATCCGGCGCACCTCCCGCTTTTTCCCCTCCGCCAAGGTGAGGAGGGCCCCTCCGGGGGCGGGGCGGCAGGCCAGGGCCTTGGCGGGGCCGTCCTCCAGCCTCACCCCTTGGAGGAGCCTCCGGCATACCCCCTCCGGCAGGGTGCCCCCCTCGGTCCAAACCCGGTAGACCTTTTGCACCCCGTGGCGGGGGTGGGTGAGGCGGAAGGTGAGCTCGCCGTCGTTGGTGAAGAGGAGGAGCCCCTCCGAGTCCCGGTCCAGGCGGCCCACGGGGTGGAGGCCGGGGATGTCCGGCACGAGCTCGTACACGGTCCTTTGCGCGTGGGGGTCCAAGCGGGTGGTGGTGTAGCCCTTAGGCTTGTGGAGGGCGAGGATCACCCGTTCGGGCAGGACTACCCGCTTGCCCGCCACCTCCACCACGTCCTCGAGGCCCACCTTCTGCCCCAGGTGGGCCACCACCCCGTTCACCCGGACAAGGCCCTCGCGGATAAGGGCTTCCGCCTTGCGGCGGCTCGCCACCCCGGCCCGGGCCAAAAACGCCTGTAGCCGCATCATGGGAAGTGGGGTTCCCGCTTTTCCTGTAGGGCTCTTAGCCCCTCTTCCAGCTCCTTTCCGCCAAACCCCAAAAACTCCAAGGCCAAGGAGAGCTCAAAGTGGGGGAGGAAGGTGCGGAGCCAGTGGTTGAGGGCCCGCTTGGTGTGGCTTAGGGCCTCCTTCGGGCCCTGGGCGAGGCGTCTGGCCACCTCCAAGGCCTTGGCGTAGACCGCTTCGTCCTCCACCGCCAGGGCCACCAGGCCCAGCCGCTCCGCCTCCTCCCCGGTGAGGGGCTCGTTGAGGAGAAGGTGGTACTTGGCCTTGGCCAAGCCCACCAAGAGGGGCCAAAGGAGCACCGCATGGTCCCCCGCCGCCACCCCTAGGCGGAGGTGCCCGTCCAATAGCCTCGCCCTCTTGCCCACCACGGCAACGTCCGCCGCCAGGGCCAAGGCCAGCCCCGCCCCCACCGCCACCTTCTCCACCGCCGCCACCACGGGCCTGGGGAAGTTGAGGGGCCCTAAGACCAAATCCCGCGCCTCCTCCAGGACCCGCATCAGGGCCTCGGGGGAGGCGCGCATCTCCTCGATGAGGGCGAAGGAGCCCCCGGCGGAGAAGACCCCGCCTTCTCCCCGCACCAAAACGGCGCGCACCCCGGGAAGGTCCTCGAGGTCCCGCCACACCCGGGAAAGGGCCCGGTGCAGGGGAGGGTCCATGGCGTTGAGCTTCTCCCCCCGGAAGGCGATTTCCAGCACCCCGGGCCTGGGCCAGGCGAAGCGGAGGGATGGGTAGCGCTCGGCCAAGTCCATACGTCCATTCTTCCCGCCCTTTTCCGGTGATACAATCCCCTAGGCATGGCCCTCTACGCGGTGGACAAGCCCCTCCACCTCACCTCGCACGATGCGGTGGAGGAGGCGAGAAAACGCCTGGGCACCCGCCGGGTGGGGCACACCGGCACCCTGGATCCCTTGGCCACCGGGCTTTTGCTCTTGGTATCCGACGAGAGCACCAAGCTCGTGCCCTTCCTTTCGGGGGAGGACAAGGAATACATCGCCTGGGTTTCCTTCGGGGCCACCACGCCTACCCTGGATGCGGAAGGCCCCGTGAGCGAGGAGGCGCCGGTGCGCCTTGACCGCAAGGACCTGGAAAGCGTCCTCCCCTCCTTCTTGGCCATGAAGGAGCAGGTGCCGCCCCTTTACTCCGCCATCAAGGTGGGGGGCAAGCGGGCCTACGAGGCGGCCCGGGAAGGAAAGCCCCTGGAGCTTGGCCCGAGGCCGGTGCGCTATGTGGAGGTGGAGCTCCTGGCCTTTGACCCTGAGCCCATCCCCCACCCCATCGCTCCCTCGGCCAAGGGGTGGCGCTTGGCGGAAAAGAACGGGCGCAAGGTAGAGCTCCCCAAGCCCCTCGGGGCCTACCCCACCGCAGTCATCCGCCTGGTGGTGGGGCCTGGCACCTACGTGCGGGCCTTCGCCCGGGACCTGGGGGAAAAACTCAAGACCAAGGCCTTCCTCTCGGGGCTCGTGCGCACCCGCATCGGCAAGGTGGGCCTGGAGCGGGCGGTGAGGCTTTCCGAGCTTTCCCCCGACAAGGCCATCCCCGAGGTGGACGTCCTGCCCTTCCCGGTGGTGGAGCTTTCCCACACCGAGGCCCGGCGGGTCTTGGAAGGGGTGCCCCTCCCCATCCCCGCCTTGGGCTACGTGACCCTGGTAGACTCCCGCAGGCGGCTTCTGGCCATCGCGGAGGGCGACGGCTTCAAGCTTAAGATCAAACGGGTGTTCGTAAAGGAGGCGTGAGATGACCATCGGCGTACCCAAGGAGATCAAGACCCTGGAAAACCGCGTGGCCCTGACCCCTGGCGGGGCGGAGAGCCTGGTGAAGCGGGGGCACACCGTCTTGGTGGAGCGGGGAGCGGGGGTGGGCTCGGGCCTATCCGACGCCGAGTACGAGCGGGCCGGAGCCCATCTGGTGAGCCGCGAGGAGGCGTGGAAGGCGGAGATGGTGGTGAAGGTGAAAGAGCCCCTTCCCGAAGAGTACCCCTTTTTGCGGGAAGGGCTCATCCTCTTCACCTACCTGCACCTGGCGGCGGACCGCACCCTCACCGAGGCCATGCTCCATAGCGGGGTCACGGGCATCGCCTACGAAACGGTCCAGCTTCCCGATGGCTCCTTGCCCCTCTTGGTTCCCATGAGCGAGGTGGCGGGGCGCATGGCCCCCCAGGTGGGGGCCCAGTTCCTGGAGAAGCCCCACGGGGGGCGGGGGGTGCTTTTGGGCGGGGTGCCGGGGGTGGCCCCGGCCAGCGTGGTCATCCTGGGGGGCGGCACCGTGGGCACCAACGCCGCCAAGATCGCCTTGGGCATGGGAGCCCAGGTGACCATCCTGGACGTGAACCACAAGCGCCTGCAGTACCTGGACGATGTCTTCGGGGGGCGGGTGGTGACCCTTACCGCCACTGAGGCCAACATCAAGAAGAGCATCCAGCACGCCGACCTCCTCATCGGGGCGGTCTTGGTGCCGGGGGCCAAGGCGCCCAAACTGGTCACCCGGGACATGCTCCCCTTGATGAAGGAGGGCTCGGTCATCGTGGACGTGGCCGTGGACCAGGGAGGGTGCGTGGAGACCATCCGCCCCACCACCCACGCCGAGCCCACCTACGTGGTGGACGGGGTGGTGCACTACGGGGTGGCCAACATGCCGGGGGCGGTGCCCCGCACCTCCACCTTCGCCCTCACCAACCAGACCCTGCCCTACGTGCTTAAGCTGGCGGAGAAGGGCTTGGAGGCCCTTCTGGAAGACGGGGCCCTCCTCAAGGGGCTCAACACCCACAAGGGCCTCCTCACCCACCCAGGGGTGGCGGAGGCCTTTGGCCTACCCTATACGCCTCCTGAGGAGGCCTTAAGGAGGTAGCGTGCAAGGGCGTGTCACGGTCACGGAAAGCGCCTTGGCCGCCCTCTTGGCCCTGGCGGCCCACGAGGTGCCGGGGGTGGTGGGCATGGCCCCGGCGGGCTTGAAGGAACAGGTGGTGCGCATCCTAGGGCGGCAGGAGGCCAGTGAGGGGGTGGTGGTGCGCCCGGACCCGGCGAACCCGGGGAAGTACACCGCCGACTTCTACGTGGTGGTGGCCTTGGGGGCCCGCATCCCCACGGTGGTGGAGTCCTTGGCGGAACGGGTGGCCTTCGCCGCCAAGCGCCTGGCGGGGGTGGAGCTTTCCCAGGTGCGGGTGCACGTGGTGGGGGTGGGGCGTGCCTAGCTGGACGCCCAAGGAGTTGGCCGAGGCCTTCCGCTACGCCACGGATTGGTTCCAGGTGTACGTGGAAGAGCTCAACGCCCTCAACGTCTACCCGGTGCCCGACGGGGACACGGGCACCAACATGCACCTCACCCTGCAGTCGGCCCGGCGGGAGCTGGACCTGGCGGACACCACCAAGATGGCTGAAGTGGCCCGGGCCATCGCCTACGGGAGCCTGCTAGGGGCCCGGGGGAATAGCGGGGTGATCCTTTCCCAGATCCTGAAGGGCTTTACCGAGGCCATCCGGAAGAAAGAGGTCTTGGACCCCCCCACCCTGGTGGAAGCCTTGCGCCTGGGAGCGGAAACGGGCTACAAGGCGGTGATGAAGCCGGTGGAGGGCACCATCCTCACCGTGGCCCGGGCGGCGGGGGAGGGGGCTAGGGGGGAGACCCTCGAGGCGGTCTTGGCCTCCGCCCTGGAGGCGGCCCAGGAGGCTTTGGCCCGCACCCCGGAGCTCCTTCCCGTGCTCAAGCAGGCGGGGGTGGTGGACGCCGGCGGGGCAGGGTACGTGCGCTTCTTGGAGGGCATTCGGGGCTATGCCCTCAAGCTTCCCCTCCCCGAGCCTCCTAAGGTGGAGCGCTACGCCCAGACCGCCTTTGCCACCGAGGAGTTCGGCTACTGCACCGAGTTCCTCATGGAAGGGGTGGAGGTGCCCATAGAGAGGATCCGGGAGGCGGTGGCTCCCTTTGGGGACTCTTTGCTGGTGGTGGGGGCGGAGGGGTACGTGAAGGGGCACATCCACACGGACGACCCCGACGGCCTCTTGGCCACCGTGGCCCGCTTTGGCCGCATGGTGCGGACCAAGGTGGAGGACATGACCGAGCAGCACACGGAGATCCTGGCCATGGCCGGGGCGGCGGAGGTGCCCCCGCCTCCCACAGGCCTGGTGGCCGTGGCCTTGGGCCACGGGGTGGCCCGGGTCTTCCGCAGCCTGGGGGCCCGGGTGGTGGCCGGGGGGCAGACGCAAAACCCCAGCGTGGAAGACCTTCTTTCTGCCATAAAGAGCGTCCCGAGCCCCAAGGTGATCCTCTTGCCCAACAACCCCAACGTGTTCCTGGCGGCGGAGGAGGCGGCCAGGCTGGCCAAAGAGGCGGGCAAGGAGGTGTACGTCCTAAAGACCCGCACCCTGGGCCAGGGTTTGGCGGCGGCGGTGCGCTACCTGCCCGAGGCGGAGCCCGAGGAGCTCCTTCCCGAGATGGAGGAGGCGGCCAAGGGGGCGGTGACCCTGGAGGTTACCTGGGCCAGCCGGGATGCGGAGGTGGACGGGATTAAGGTCCTGAAGGACAAGCCCATCGGCCTCCTGGACGGAAAGCTCGTCTTGGTGGGGGAAACGCCGGAAGAGGTCTTGGAGGGCCTGGCACGCCTGGCCAAGGAGGGGAAGGAGGTTCTCACCCTCTTCCTGGGCCCCAACACCCCCAAGGAGAAGGCGGAGGCGGTGGCCGCCCGCTTCCCCGAGCTGGCGGTGGAGCTCTTGCCGGGGGGGCCAGACCTGTACGCCTACCTGGGAGTTTTGGAGTAGCTAAAGAAATACTAAGCCTTTCCCCCTCCCCTGGGGGTACCCTGAGGGGAAAGGGGGTTTTATGTGGCGCTTGGGTTTTGCGTTGCTTTTGCTTGGGGCCTTAGCGGGGTGTGGCCTCGAGGGCACGCCCCCGCCGAGCGGGGATCTGCCGGTGGGGGGCTACGCCATCGCCGATCTTCCGGCGGCCCAGGAAAGTGGGGGCCAGGTTCAGCCGGGGGTGAGTGGTGTACCGCATCGCGCCCCAGGCGGATGCCGCCATCCAGGTGGCGGCGGTTTCCTCCACCTTGGAGCTTAGGGCGAGGCTCCGCCTCGTCCTCTTGGACGCCCGGGGGGTGGTGCAGGCGGTGAGCGTGGCCCGGAACTGGTTCGCCAACTCCTCTGCCCCTGCCCCCTTGGCCCTCTCTCCCCAGATCACCTTAGACCCCGGCTACCGCCTGAACTTCAAGGGGGTGGCGGGGGAAAGCTATTACCTGCGGGTGGAAAACTACGCCCTAAGCCAAGACCGGGTTACCCTGTACGCCGAGCCCTTCACGCCCAACCCTGCGGGGCGAGGGGAAGCCTTTTCCTCGGGAAGCAAAACCGGGGCTATAGAGTTCGTGGGCGAGTTTGACCGCTATGACGCGTCCGGTGCCGCCGGCTACCTGCGCTTTACCTACGCCGGCCCTTTAGACCTGGTGGCCCTCCTTTACAACGGCCCTGGGGACGCTTATCCGCGGACGTTAGACCCGGTGGTGAACTGCGCTCCCGTTTCCCCTGCCACCTTCCTGGTGGTGCGGGACCGGGGCCTGGCCCGGGCGGGGTTTGACGAGGTGGGAAGCGGACGGTACATCTTGGAGTTTTCCAACGATCCCTGCCCTTAAGCTCTTTGAGGGAGATGAGTTTAGGCTAAAAACACTTAAGTGAATTCTCATGCTATCTCACCGAACGAGCTCCCTGTTCAGCGGGCTTTTTAAGCCATTGTAATCATTGCAAAAATGACCGGGGCGGGTTCCATGAGGGGAGGCCCTCATGGTTCTCAGTTTCCTCCAGGCTTTGTCCGCATACTTGGGGGCGCTATGCGGGGTTTCCTGCTCTTGCTCCTCTTCGCCCTCGCCGTTGCGGGGGGTTTCGCTCAGAAGGCCCAAAAAGTCATGGTCCTCCAGGCCACGGCCTACACTTCCAGCGTCCGGGAAACCGACGCCACCCCCTTTGTCACCGCCACGGGGATGCGCACCCGGCTTGGGGTCCTGGCCGTAAGCCGGGACCTCTTAAAGGTGCTTCCCTACGGCACGAAGGTGCGCCTTCGCGACCTGGGGAGCGTGTACGGGCGGGGCAAGGGCCAGTTCGACTACCTCTTCCAAGGCCGCATCTTCGTGGTGGCGGACGTGATGCACCCCAGGATGCGGGAGAAGGTGGACGTCTGGCTCCCCGACCGGGCCACGGCGGTGCGTTTTGGCCGCCGCTTGGTGGAGCTCGTGGTGGTGGAATACCCGCGGCGCTAGGAACCCTCGGTATCCTGGTTTCGTGCGCTTTGCCCTATTCCTCGCCTGGGCCCACCTAACGCGAAGACCTTTGCAGACCTCCTTGGCCCTTCTGGGGGTGGGGGTGGGGGTGGCCGTGCTCCTGGCCGCGCTTTCCCTTACCAACGGCTTCGTGAGCGGCCTGGTGCGGGCCACCCTCAAGGCCTACCCGCACCTGGTCCTGTTTAGCTTCACGGAAGACCTCCCGCCCCTTCCTCCCCACCCCGAGGTGGAAGGGGCGGCTCCTTTCGCCGCCACCAAGGCCCTTCTCACCCGGCCGGCGGAAGGGGCCCGAGGGCCGGGGGTGGACTTCGCTACCCTGGTGGGCTTGGGGGAGGGGGGCGAGGCCTTGTACCCCGAGCTCGGCTTGAAGCTGGCGCCGGGGGGCATCTACCTGGGCTCGGCCCTGATGCAGTCCCTGGGGGCGGTAGTGGGGGACCGGGTGTACGCCCTTTCCGCCACCCAGGAGCGGGTGGCGCTTCGGGTCTTGGGCTCCTTCCGCACGGGGAACTACCTCCTGGACTCAGGGTACGCCTTTGTGGACCTGGGCTCCGTGGAAAAGCTTGCTGGCCTCAAGGCCCAGGGCTACCAGGTGCGGCTCAAAGACCCCTGGCGGGCCAAGGAGGTGGGGGTGGCCTTGGCGGGCACCCACTTCTTCCCCCAGGCCTGGCAGGACACCCAGCGCACCCTCTTGGAGCAGCTTTCCCTGCAGAAGCGGGTGCTGGGGATCCTGGTCTTCCTCATTGTGGCCGTGGCCGCCTTGGGGGTGGCCAACCTTTTGGTGCTCAAGGTGGTGGAGAAGACCCCGGAGATCGCCCTCCTCCGGGCCATGGGGGCCTCGAGGCTCACCGTGGGCTTGGTCTTCGCCCTGGAAGGGGTGTTCCTGGGGGTGGGGGGCGTCCTCCTGGGCAACCTGCTCGGCTACCTCCTTTGCCTCTACCTCGCTTTGCGCCCCTTGGACCTGCCAGGGGAGCTTTACTTCCTCACCCACCTGCCAGTGGAGATGCGCCTTTCAGACTTCCTGGCGGTGAGCGGGGCGAGCCTTTGCGCCACCTTCCTCTCCGCGCTCCTGCCCCTTATCCGCGCCTTAAGGGTCCAGCCCGGGGTGGTCCTGCGGTAGTTGCATGGGCGGGGCTTCTGCCCTAAACTCTTCTGGGCGGGCCGGTGTAGCTCAGCGGTAGAGCAACCGCCTCGTAAGCGGTAGGCCGCCGGTTCAAATCCGGCCACCGGCTCCAGACCCCCCGCCTGCGGGCGGGGGTCTTTTTGTGCTTGCCAAAAGGCTCCAAGCCATGTACACTAGGCAAGTTGAGGGCCCTCAGGGCCAGCCCCTGGTCCTGAGGGTGGTGCCCTGTGTGGGCTAAACCGGGAATCCTCCCGGGCGGATCTTGAGAACACGGGGGCAAGTCCAAGAAGAAGGGAGTGGTGGCACTGCCGACGATCAACCAGCTGGTCAGAAAGGGCCGCGAGAAGGTCCAAAAGAAGAGCAAGGTTCCGGCCTTGAAGGGCTCGCCCTTCCGCCGGGGGGTGTGCACGGTGGTGCGCACGGTTACCCCTAAGAAGCCCAACTCCGCCCTTCGGAAGGTGGCCAAGGTGCGCCTCACCTCGGGCTACGAGGTCACCGCCTACATCCCTGGCGAGGGGCACAACCTCCAGGAGCACTCCGTGGTCCTCATCCGGGGTGGCCGTGTGAAGGACCTGCCGGGCGTGCGCTACCACATCGTCCGCGGGGTCTACGACACCCAGGGCGTGAAGGACCGGAAGAAGAGCCGCTCCAAGTACGGGACCAAGAAGCCTAAGGAAACCAAAGGTGCGGCCCCGGCCAAGAAGAAGTAGGTGAGCTATGGCGCGGAGAAGAAGAGCAGAGGTACGCCAACTCCAGCCCGATCTGGTCTACGGGGACGTGGTGGTGTCGGCTTTCATCAACAAGATCATGCGGGAAGGGAAGAAGAACCTGGCTGCCCGCATCTTCTACGAGGCCTGCCGCATCATCCAGGAGAAGACCGGGCAGGAGCCTTTGAAGGTCTTTAAGCAGGCGGTGGAGAACGTGAAGCCCCGCATGGAGGTGCGTTCCCGCCGCGTGGGCGGGGCCAACTATCAGGTGCCCATGGAGGTTTCTCCCCGCCGACAGCAGTCCTTGGCCCTGCGCTGGCTGGTGCAGGCAGCCAACCAGCGCCCCGAGCGCGGCGCCGCGGTGCGCATCGCTCACGAACTCATGGACGCCGCCGAGGGCAAGGGCGGGGCGATCAAGAAGAAGGAGGACGTGGAGCGCATGGCCGAGGCCAACCGCGCCTACGCCCACTACCGGTGGTAAACCATGGCGGTTAAGGTAGCGTACGACCTAAAACGGCTCCGCAACATCGGCATCGCCGCGCACATCGACGCCGGCAAGACCACCACCACCGAGCGCATCCTCTACTACACCGGCAAGATCCACAAGATCGGCGAGGTCCACGAGGGCGCGGCCACCATGGACTTCATGGAGCAGGAAAGGGAGCGGGGCATCACCATCACCGCCGCCGTGACCACCTGCTTCTGGAAGGACCACCGCATTAACATCATCGACACCCCGGGCCACGTGGACTTCACCATCGAGGTGGAGCGCTCCATGCGGGTGCTGGACGGGGCCATCGTGGTCTTTGACTCCAGCCAGGGGGTGGAGCCCCAGTCGGAAACCGTCTGGCGCCAGGCGGAGAAGTACAAGGTGCCCCGCATCGCTTTCGCCAACAAGATGGACAAGACGGGGGCCGACCTTTGGCTGGTGATCCGCACCATGCAGGAGCGCCTGGGGGCGCGTCCGGTGGTGATGCAGCTCCCCATCGGCCGGGAGGAAACCTTCTCGGGGATCATCGACGTTCTACGCATGAAGGCCTACACCTACGGCAACGATCTGGGGACGGACATCCGGGAGATCCCCATCCCCGAGGAGTACCTGGACCAGGCCCGGGAGTACCACGAGAAGCTCATCGAGGTCGCCGCCGACTTTGACGAGAACATCATGCTCAAGTACCTCGAGGGCGAAGAGCCCAGCGAGGAAGAGCTGGTGGCGGCCATCCGCAAGGGCACCATCGACATCAAAATCACCCCGGTGTTCCTGGGCTCGGCCCTGAAGAACAAGGGGGTGCAGCTCCTCCTGGATGCGGTGGTGGACTACCTGCCCTCCCCCTTGGACATCCCCCCCATCCGGGGCACCACGCCGGAAGGGGAAGAGGTGGAGATCCACCCCGACCCCGACGGCCCCTTGGCGGCCTTGGCCTTCAAGATCATGGCCGACCCCTACGTGGGCCGCCTCACCTTCATCCGCGTCTACTCCGGCACCATCACCTCCGGCTCTTACGTCTACAACACCACCAAGGGCCGCAAGGAGCGGGTGGCCCGGCTTCTTCGGATGCACGCCAACCACCGGGAGGAGGTGGAGGAGCTCAGGGCCGGGGACCTGGGGGCGGTGGTGGGCCTGAAGGAAACCATCACCGGGGACACCCTGGTGGGCGAGGACGCTCCCCGGGTGGTCCTGGAGTCCATTGAGATCCCCGAGCCGGTTATCGACGTGGCCATCGAGCCCAAGACCAAGGCGGACCAGGACAAGCTTTCCCAGGCCCTGGCCCGTTTGGCGGAGGAAGACCCCACCTTCCGGGTGT
Organism: Thermus sp. LT1-2-5; assembly: GCF_040363165.1. Taxonomy (NCBI): domain Bacteria; kingdom Thermotogati; phylum Deinococcota; class Deinococci; order Thermales; family Thermaceae; genus Thermus; species Thermus javaensis. The sequence goes on from NZ_BSRG01000019.1 coordinate 32,270, forward strand.
CCACCCACCCCGAAACCGGCCAGACCATCATCTCCGGGATGGGCGAGCTCCACCTGGAGATCATCGTGGACCGGCTCAAGCGGGAGTTCAAGGTGGACGCCAACGTGGGCAAGCCCCAGGTGGCCTACCGGGAAACCATCACCCGCCCCGTGGACGTGGAGGGCAAGTTCATCCGCCAGACCGGTGGCCGGGGCCAGTACGGCCACGTGAAGATCAAGGCCGAGCCCCTGCCTCGAGGCTCCGGCTTCGAGTTCGTCAACGCCATCGTGGGCGGCGTGATCCCCAAGGAGTACATCCCCGCCGTCCAGAAGGGCATTGAAGAGGCCATGCAGTCGGGGCCCCTCATCGGCTTCCCCGTGGTGGACGTCAGGGTCACCCTTTACGACGGCTCCTACCACGAGGTGGACTCCTCGGAAATGGCCTTCAAGATCGCCGGCTCCATGGCCATCAAGGAGGCGGTGCAGAAGGGGGACCCGGTGATCCTCGAGCCCATCATGCGGGTGGAGGTCACCACCCCCGAGGAGTACATGGGGGATGTCATTGGCGACCTGAACTCCCGCCGGGGCCAGATCCTGGGGATGGAACCCCGGGGCAACGCCCAGGTGATCCGGGCCTATGTGCCCCTGGCGGAGATGTTCGGCTACGCCACCGATCTGCGTTCCAAGACCCAAGGGCGGGGCTCCTTCGTCATGTTCTTTGACCACTACCAGGAGGTCCCCAAGCAGGTGCAGGAGAAGCTCATCAAGGGGCAGTAAGGACGCATTAGGGGTGGGCCTTAGGGCCCACCCGTGCTTGCCGAAAGGAGAACGAAGATGGCCAAGGGCGAGTTTATCCGGACGAAGCCTCACGTGAACGTGGGGACGATTGGGCACGTGGACCACGGGAAGACGACGTTGACGGCGGCGTTGACGTACGTAGCGGCGGCGGAGAACCCGAATGTAGAGGTGAAGGATTACGGGGAGATTGACAAGGCGCCGGAGGAGCGTGCGCGGGGGATTACGATCAATACGGCGCACGTGGAGTACGAGACGGCGAAGCGGCACTATTCGCACGTGGATTGTCCTGGGCACGCGGAC
>NZ_BSRG01000020.1 GCF_040363165.1 Thermus sp. LT1-2-5
CATCGGGGTAGACCCCAAACACACGAGCCAGGATTGTCCGGCGTGCGGCCACAGGGAGAAGCGACCCTTGTGGGTCAGGGAGTACACCTGCCCCGCTTGTGGGACTCCCCTGCACCGGGATGTGGCTGCCGCGCGGAACATCCTGGCTAAGGCCTGGGCTGGGCCTTCGGGGATGGATGCGGTTTTTCTGCCGCAACCTGAACCGAGAAGCCCCGTTCTTCAGAACGGGGAGTAGTCACGCTCTACGTGCGAAACATCCGCCAGGGGGCGCAGAAAGGAGCGCTGAACGCCAACCTGGACGACACCTTCCGGGTGATGTGCCAGGGGGGAGCCTTCAGCATGATCACCTACTGGTGGATGCTCCCCCAGCTGGATGACGCCAAGCAATGTCCCAAGGTAGCGGGGAAGGTGGCCCTGGCCCCGGTGCCGGGCGGAGCGGGGGTGAACGGGGGTTGGGGCTGGGCCATCCCTAAGAACAGCCGGAACAAGGAGGCGGCTTGGAAGTTTATCAGTTGGGTAGAATCCAGGGAAATCGTGAAGCGCCGCGCCCTGGCGGGCCACGCCCCCACCCGTAAGGACGCCTTCCAAGACCCCGAGGTGCTCCGCAAGTACCCCTACTACAAGGAGGCGGAGAAGATCATCGCCGGGGCTAAGAAGGTGCCGATCTTCGCCTACACCGCGGAGATGGAGGACGTGGTGGGGCGGGAGATCAGCCTGGCCGCCGCGGGGCAGAAGGGGGTAAAGCAGGCTCTCCAGGACGCCGCCAAGGGTCTAGAGGGCCTTCTGCGGAAGGCGGGGCTTCTGCGGTGAGGGCAATGGGGGAGCGGTGGACAGCCCGCCTCCTCGCCCTCCCTGGACTTATCGTCCTGGGGGCGGTGGTGGGCTTCCCCCTCCTCTACGCCCTTGCCCTCTCCTTCACGGGGTACACCTTCCTCCGGCCGGAACTCTCCCCCCAGGGGCTCGCCCGGTACCGGGAGGCTCTCCAGGACCCCTACTTTCTCCACGCCCTAGGGCTCACCGTGGTGTACGTGGCCCTCACCGTCGGCCTCAGCCTGGTCCTGGGGCTTCTCCTGGCCGTGCTCCTGCACCAAAACGTTCCCCTAAGGGGGTTCCACTACTTTGCCGTGAGCCTTCCCATGCTCATCGCCCCCGTGGGCGTGGGGCTCATCTGGAAGATGATCCTCCACCCCGAGCTGGGCATCCTGGCCTACCTCGTTGGGGGGGTGGACTTCTTCGGCGATCCCCGGTACGCCCTCCTCTCCCTCGCCCTGGTGGACGTGTGGCAACAGGTTTCCTTCGTTGCCTTGGTCCTCCTGGCGGGCCTGAGAAGCCTGCCGCGGGAGCCCGTGGAGGCGGCCTACGTGGACGGGGCCACCCCTTGGCAGGCCTTCCTTCGCGTGACCTTGCCCCTCCTCCGTCCCGTCCTTCTGGCCCTCTTGGTCTTGCAGACCCTGGTGGAGGTGCGCACCTACGACCTGGTCTACGTCCTCACCCGCGGGGGGCCGGGCTCGGCCACGGACCTGGTGAGCTACTACATCTACCGCGAAGCCTTTTTGGGCCTAGACCTTTCCGGGACCAGCGCCATGGGGTACCTGCTCCTCATCCTCTCCCTGGTATGGGTGGTGGCCTACTACCGTGTTCTGACCCGGAGCTGACAGGGAAACGGGAGATTGATGGGCGGTGGTGGAGCTGATCGGGGTGCACAAGCGGTACGGGCGGGTGGTGGCGGTGGATGGGGTGAACCTCGCCGTGCGGGAGGGTGAGTTTTTCACCCTTCTTGGACCTTCGGGGTGCGGCAAGACCACCACCTTGCGCCTGGTGGCGGGTTTCGAAACGCCGGACCAGGGGGAGGTGCGCATTGCGGAAAGGAACGTCAACCGCCTCCCGCCCGAGCAACGCCCCATCGGCATGGTATTCCAGAACTACGCCCTTTTCCCCAACATGACGGTCTACGGCAACGTGGCCTTCCCCTTGCGCCTTCGGCGTCTACCCGAGCGGGCGGTGCGGGAAAGGGTGGGGCAACTGTTGGAGATGGTCCACCTCGTGGGCCTCGAGGGACGCTACCCGCGAGAGCTTTCCGGGGGGCAGCAACAACGGGTGGCCCTGGCCCGGGCCTTGGCGCGGGAGCCCAAGGTGCTCCTCTTGGACGAACCCCTCTCCGCCCTGGACGCCAAAATCCGGGAGGAGCTTAGGGGGGAGCTCAAGCGGCTCCAGCGGGAAACGGGTCTCACCGCCCTGTACGTGACCCACGACCAGGAGGAGGCCTTGGCCCTCTCCGATCGCATCGCCGTGATGCGGGAGGGGCGGGTGGAGCAACTGGGCACCCCCCGGGAGATCTACGAAAGGCCCGCCAACGCCTTCGTGGCCCGTTTTGTGGGCGCCGGGACCCTGGTGCCGGGGGAGGCCCGGGACGGTCGTTTCCACCGGGATCGGCCCTGGCCGGTACGGGTGGAGGGGGAGGGCAAGGGCTACCTGCTCCTCCGCCCCGAGCATTTGCGCCCCCACCCGGAGGGCTTCCTGGAGGGCCGGGTGGTCCTCGCCACGTACCTGGGGAGCCTGGTGCGCCTCGAGGTGGAGGCGGAGGGGCTTGCCCTCAAGGTGGACGTGAACCCCCTGGAGGCGACCCGGCTGGGGGAAAGGCTTCGCCTAGCCCTCCCCGAGGCGGCCCCCTTTGTCAAGGAGGCAGGATGACCCTCGGTTTTCGTCCTCCCAAGGAGCGGGAAGGGTTTTTGGCCTACGCCCGGGCTTTGGCGGGTCGGTACGCATTCCTAGAGGTCCCGGGCTCGGCGGGAGAAGACCTGATGGAGGCGGCCTTGGAGGCGCGGGCCATGGGTTTTTCCCTCACCTACCACGCCCGCTATCTGGACCTCTACCCTGGCTCGGCGGTCCCCGAGATTCGCCAGGCCTCCCTGCGCCTTTTGCGGGAGGACCTGGAGCGGGCGGCCCGGATGGGAGCGGTGCTGGTGAACGTTCACGCCGGGAACATCCCTTGGACGGACTACCCGCCCCCTGGCCTTTCCGAGGCCCACGAGGCCCTGCGGGCCCAGGAGGCCCGCCTGCGGCGGGAGTACCTGGAGCGGGCCCGGGAGGGGCTGGCCCGCTTGGCCGAGCAGGCGCTGGACCTTGGGCTTCGCCTCACCCTAGAGAACCTGCCGGCGCCCCAGGAGGTGCCGCGCACGCCGGAGGAGATGGCGTTTTTCCTCGAGGTGCCCCATTTGGAGTTCTGCCTGGACCTGGGGCACGCCCGCATGGCGGGGCAGGACCCGAAGGCCTTCCTCGCCCTTCTGGGCCGCCGCCTGACCCACGTCCACGCCCACAGCAACGACGGGCGCTACGACCTCCACTTGCCCCCCCTTCCGGAGGACCTCCGGCCCTTCGCCTCTTCCCCCTGCACGGTGCTGGTGGAGCTTCCTCCCCGGAGCGTGGACGAGTACCTGGAGGTGCGCAGAGGCTTGGCCTCAACGGGGGTTCTCCCCGAGGCGAAAGGAGGTACACCATGAAGCGGTACACGGTTTGGATGGCCTTTGGGTTGGCGGGAATACTCCTTCTGGCTGTCGGCCTGCGGGGCTTTTCCGCCTGGGCCCAGGCCGGGGCGCAGCTTCCGCCGGAGCTGAACAACGCCTACATCCGCGACCTGGCCCAAAAGGCCCGGGCGGAGGGGGGCGTGATCAACAGCTACGGCATGCCCAACGACTGGGCCAACTACGGCGGCATTTACGCCGAGTTCCAGCGCCTCTTCGGCATCCGCCAGCAGGACATCGACATGGGAAGCGCCGTGGTCCTGGCCCGCATGCGGGAGGAAAAGGCGTCCAAGAACGACGTGGCCGACCTCAAACCCGCCTTCGCCATGACCCTGGCTGAGGAGGGGCTGACCCTGCCCTACCGGGTTACCGCCTGGGCCTCCTTACCCTCTGACCAGCGGGGGGAGGGCAAGGACGGCTCCACCTGGTACGCGGGATACAAGGGGACCCTGGGCTGGATCGTGAACACCCGCCTGGTGAAGAAGGTGCCCAGGACCTGGAGGGAGTTGGCGAACCCCGAGTACAAGGGGCTTATCCAGTACCTGGACCCCCGGGCCACGGGGACCGGCGTGGCCACCATCATGAGCGCCGCCTACGCCCTAACGGGCGACCCCTACAACTACAAGGCGGGGGTGGACTTCTTCGCCAGGCTCCATAGCCTGGGGGTGATCGGGGCCGTGGAGCCCAAGGTGACCACCGCCAAGTTCGAGCGGGGGGAGGTGGGCATCCTCATCAACTACGACTACAACCTCTTGGCTTGGAAGGAACGCTTCCCCTTCCCCACGGAGGTGGTCATTCCCCAGGACGGGACTCTGGCCAACGGTGGGGGCATCGTGGCCGCCCGCAACGCGCCCCACCCCAACACGGCTAAGCTCTTCCTGGAGTTCATCTTCTCCAAGTACGGTCAGAGCCTCTTTGCCCAGGCTTTTGTGACGCCCATCCGCACCGACGTGGAGCTGCCCAAGGAGATCGCCGCCAAGTTCCCGCCCAAGAGCGCCTACGCCAAGGTGCGCTTTGTGGACTACAAGAAGGAGGAGGCTATTTCCGAGGCGCTCCAAAAGTACTACGGGGAGACGATCCGTTAGCTTGAAGGGGGCCCCGGTGCGCGGCGAGCGATTTCTCCTCCTTCCCGGCTTCCTCTTCCTCCTCCTCTTTTTCGGCTACCCCCTTTACGCCATCCTGGAGCGGAGCCTCGCCGCGCCCGAGGGCCTCACCTTAGCCCGCTACGCCCGGGCCCTCACCGCCCCCGCCTACCTCGAGGCTTGGCGCAACTCCTTAGCCTTCGCCGCCCTCTCCACCCTAGCCGCAGCCTTAGGGGGGGTCTTCGTGGCCTACTGGACCAGCAGGCTACCCCTTAGGGTCAAGGGGTTCCTCATGAGCCTCTACGCCATACCCGTTTCCTTGTCCGGGCTGGTGGTGGCCTTTGGGTTTATCGTCCTTTTGGGGCGGAACGGGGTGGTGAACCACTTGCTCGGCGCTTTGGGTCTTCCCCGGTTTGACCTCTACTCCTGGCCCGGGCTCTTCCTGGTCTTCCCCTTCTACAACATTCCCCTCTTCGCCCTGGCCCTTATGCCCCTCCTGGAGACCGTGGGCAAAGGCCTGATGGAGGCGGCCCGGGCCTCCGGGGCCACGCCCTTGCAGGCTTGGACCCGGGTGCTCCTGCCCGCCCTCATGCCGGGGATCCTGGCGGGGGCGAGCGTTGTCTTCGCCGGGATGATGGGGGCCTTCGGCACCGCATTGGCCCTCACGGGCTTCGCCAAGAACCTGCTTTCCCTTCAGATCTATAGCCTGGTGGCGGAGAGCGCCTTCGACCTGCCCCAGGCGGCGGCCCTGGCGGTGGTCCTCATGGCCAGCACCGGCCTTGGGCTCTACGCCTTGGCCCTATGGGAGCGGAGGTTCCGGCCATGAGGGTGGTCGGCTGGGTCCTCTTTGGCTTTTTCCTCCTCTACCTTCTCCTTCCCATGCTGGCCCCCGTGGTCTACTCCTTCAGCCGCCTGTGGCTCGGGATCCTCCCCGAGGGGTTCACCCTGGAGGGGTATGCCCGGATCCTGCGCGACCCCAGGTACTGGGAAGCCGCCTCCCTGTCCCTGCGCATCGCCCTCCTGGCGGTGGTCCTCAACGTGGCGGTAGGGGTGCCCACGGCCTACGTGGTCCACCTGTGGCGGGGCCGGGTGGGGGAGAGCCTGGGGCGCCTCCTGCAGGTTCTCCCCCTCCTGGTACCCCCCTTGGTGGTGGGCCTTGGGTTTCTCCTGGCCTTTAACCGCCCGCCCCTGACCCTGTCCGGCACCCTTTGGATCGTGGTGTTCGGCCACGCCGCCTTAGGCTTTCCCTTTTTCTACCGCACCGTGTACGGGGGGCTAGCGGGCCTCGAGGTGCGCCTTCTCATGGAAGCGGCCCGGGCTTCGGGAGCCTCCCTCTGGCCCCGGCTACGCTTTGTCCTCCTACCCAACCTCTTTCCCGCCGTGCTCTCAGGGAGCCTGGTGGTCTTCGCCATCTCCATGGGGGAGTTCGAGGTAACCAGCATGGTGGCGGGCTTCGGCACCATCACCCTGCCCCTTCTCCTCTTCCAAAGCTTGCGGGAGGACTTCCGGACGGCTAGCGCCGTGGCCTCGTTTCTCCTTTACACCACCCTCCTGGCCCTGGCGGGACTCAGCCTGGCGCGCCGACGCTGAGGCTACTCCCCACTATAGTCCCCCCACTCGTGCAGGAGCCCCGAAGGGCCCTCCCAATAGAGGTTGCCCGCATCGTCCTGGTGGGTGGGCTCCGGGGTTTCCCCCGAGAGGAGCTGGCTCCACTCCTCGGCCATCCAGGTGTTGAAGTTTTCCCCCTCGCGCCAGGTTTCCCAGAACTCGCTTCCTGAGGAAGTGGTGTCAGGAAGGCTCTCCAGGCCGGGGGTTTCCCAGCCCCCCACACCGTAGCCCTCCGGGGTGTCCGGCATGCTGGGCAGGGCTTGGCCTCCCCATCCGGGTTCGCCCCAAGAGCCGCTGCTGGGCGGGGCCGGGGATTGCCAAGGGCTTTGAGGGGCAGCTTGGGGGTTTTGGGGAGCGGGCAGGGGAAGGGCGGGGGCGGCCAAGGGGGCGAGGGCTTCCTGTAGGGGGCCCGCTAGCCCCGCTAGCTTCCCCGGCTCCGCGGTGAGGGTAATCTGGTACCCTTCCTGGCCCAGGGTGAAGGCGTAAACCAGGAATTCCAAAGGCCGCCCTTGGTAGCTCCCCCGAGCGCTAAAGGCCACCGCCTCCCCGCTTCCCACCCGCGTCCGGAAAAGCGCCCCTGGGGTGAAGCCTTGGAGCTCCTGGGCGTGGCGTAGCGCCACTACCTGGGCGTACTGGGGGGTGGAGAGGGGCTGGGGCAAGGGCTCGCGGAGCAGGGTGATGTTTTCCCGGAAGGTGTCCCCGCGCCCTTCCAAGGGGCTCAGAAGGGCCCATCCCCCAGGGATTTCCTTCGCTTCCCAGCCTCGAGGCACCCCTAGCCGCACCTGCCCCACCTGCACCTCTTTCGGCTCCTCTGGCAGGAAACGACCCAAGAGGCCGAGGACGAACCCCGCAATCAAGAGGGCGAGGAGCCAGTCACGGCCCCTTCTAGGCCACAAAACCTGCACTTTAACCTTTTCCTTCACGAGGTCCTCCTTCCCGCAAAGGGTTGTACGCCACCACCCAGCCCGGCCGCCCCCGCCCCACATTGAAGTGAATGAGGAAGACCCCCCCCGCCACCAGGAGCCCGAGGAACCCCAGGCCTAGGAACAGGACCAGGGGCCAAGGGTCCAGGGCCACGTTCTCTTCCTCCAGACGGGATAGGCCCTCGAGGGCGAGGCGGTAAGCGCCAAGGAAGCCCACTCCCAGCAAGCCCAAGCCCAGCCAGAGCCAGGCCCAGGCCTGTCGGTAGCGCCTTCGGGCCTCCGCCCACCCCGCCAAGACTTCCTCCGGTGGGTGGAGGAGGCCGTTGAGCCAAGCGGGCCCCGTGGCGGTGGTGAGGTACTGGAGGAGGCCGGGGTGGTCCCGCCAGAAGAGGCCCAGGTGGGCGAGGAGCCGATCCCAACCGGGGAGGTCTAAAGGCAAGGGCAGGTGGGCTTCCCGAAAGCGAAGGCGAAAGAGAGGGCCTCCCTGCCATGGGGGGGCCAGGTGGAGGCGGTAGCGTTGAAGCCCGGTGGGCCGGGTCTCGAGCCAGGTCCAGGGGCCCAAAGGCCCCTCTACCCCTTGGAAGGCTTCCTTGGGATAAAGGGCTCTCCTCACCCGCACGCCCTCGGGCACCAACTCCAGAGAGAGGCCTGCCCGCTTCAGGGGTTCCCAGGCGGTGCGCAGGAGGTAAAACCCTCCCAAGACCACCCCTGCCAGGGACAGGAGGCTGAGAAAGCCCCCGCCAACGAGGGCGAGCCAGAGGAGGAAGAGAAGGCCGAGGCTTCCCCCAAGGAGGCGCAGGCGGGCTGCCTGAACTTGCCACGTATGGTAGGTAAGCCTTTCGCCCACGGTACCCTCACCTTACCCGAAGGAGCAACAGGCGCTCCACGTTGTACGTGGTGGCGGCGCTTGGCGACTCCCGCACCGCCATCTGGTACCAGAACTTGAGACGCCCCGACTGTGGGTCGTACCCCCATGCCTCAGCCCATCCCGAGGTGAAGCTCTGCCCTCCAACGCCCCCGGTGGCCAGGTACCCTTCCTCCACCACGCCATCGCCATCGAAGTCGTCCTGTAGCCGTCCGGCCTGGAAGAACCTGGCGTTCGGGGGCATCCCCTGGATGGGGGAAGGGAGGGGGGTGACCAGGTAGGGCTTCCTCGGGTTGATGGGGCAGAGGATCCCGTCCCAAGCGGGACGATTGTTGGCGCTTAGGAGCTCGCAGGCGGGGGTTACGAAGTAGGAGGTCTGGGGCTGCCCGTTCGGGCCGTAGCTTACGCCCCGGTAGACCCCTTGGGGAGTACGCTCCAGGGTGAAAAGGAGCCTTGGGGCGACCCGCTCTTCCCGGATCACCTGGTTGGTGCGGGGGTCGCGCTCCCGTTGCACTCCCCCAACCACCTCCACACGGTAGCTCGGCGCCGTGAGGACGGCCTTACCTGGGTAGGGGTAGCCGGCGGTGGCGGCGGCGTTGCAGGCGGCATAAGTCATGGGGTCCGTGGGGCCCTGGAAGGGCACCCCGCCCGGGCATAGCTGGAAGGCGGCCTGTTGTAGGCAGGCGAAGTAGCCCTGGATGCCTTGGCTCCCCCCTTGGGTCAGGTATCCCTGGCACTGGGCATGGGCCTGTTGCCGAACCGTTTCCCATGGGCCGAAGTCCGGGAGAGGGGAAAACTGCTGGGCGAAGACCCCTAGCAGCAGGAGGAGCGCTAGACCGCTGAGCGTCCACTTAGTCCCTTTCATCGTTTCCCTCCCTGGGGAAGGATGAAACCCGTGAACTCTTGCCAGCTTTCCAGGAACGTGAGGAGGAAGGCCACGATGGCCCGGTCCGTCACCCCCCCTTCCAAGAGGAGGTCCGCCTCGAGGACAGGGTAGAACCCCTCGTCCAGGTAGGCCCGGCTAAAGCGGTATTCCCGGTTCCACTGGAGGACCTTAACCAGGTGGTCTAGGGATGGCCCCTCGGGCAGGTCGGGCCGTCCCCTAAGCATGAGGCTTAGGCAGCGGGGCTCTTTCCCCTCGCAGTTGGCCAGGAAGACGCCGAGCTTTTCCCCCTTGATCTCCAGCCGGTACTCCACGGACACCCCCCAGTGGAAGACCTGCTCGTACTTCCAGCCCAGGGAGGCGAGGAGCCCCTCCAGCTCAGCTGGGGTGAGGTGGGAACGCACCGCCTGGCCCAAGGCGGGGCCGAGGAGGAGGAGGACCCCCAAGAGTCCCCGCATCAGCGCACCTCCAGGAGGGCGTAGCGGGTGCAGGGGTTCTGCTTCCGGCTAAGGTCGCAGTAGATCAGGTAAGCTAGCCAACCGTCGGGGCGGTAGGCAAACTCCACCCGGATTTCCTCGTCCTGGTAACGGTACACCGTGAGGTTCCCCTGCTTGGCCCGGGTGAACCTGCTTCCCCCAATCTCCGTCCGGCCCGTGTGCCACACCGGGGGCAGGAGAACGTCCTCCCCGTCCTGGAGGCCCAAGGGGTCGAGGAGAAAGGCGCTCTCCTCCTTGCCCTCCTCGTCCTGCACCACCTCCGTCACCTTCCAGCGGCCATTCCCGGCCGGCTCAATGCGGTAGTAAAGCCCCCCTACCGCCACGGCGTAGCGCTGGCCGTCCCCCCGCTCGCGCCCGTAGCGGAGCTCCACCACCCGGTTGGCGGGCGGGGTGAAGGGGGGCTGAGCTCTAGGGGATCCCCCCCCTGGGGAGGGCGGGGGCGGGGCGATGGGAGGCGTGGCCTGGTGCTCCCCCCCGCCCGGGAGGGTAGGGGGAATGGGAGCCCCACCGGGACCCGGCGGCATCGGCCCAGGACCTGGGGGCAAAGGGGATGGGCTTGGGCTAGGGGGGAAGGGCGCGGGGCCTCCTTGGGCAATCCTCGCCTGGGCTAGGACCTGCTGGAAAAGGGGTTGTACCTGGGGGAAGACCTGGGCGGGGGTGGTGAGCTGGAAGGCGTAAGCCCGGTTTCCCTCCACGGTGTAAACCGCTAGGTCCAGGTACTGTTGCCCTTGGAAAAGGATCTGGCTGTAGACCCCCATGGCGGGCCGTCCCGCCAGGGTGAGGCCGGAAAGGGGCTGCCGCGTGGCCTGCCCCCCTTGCGCCGCCAGGTTCTGGTCCCGCTGGGCCAGGAGCTGGAGGTTGTACTGGTGGAAGGCCTGCAGGTCCATGGGGCCGGGCAAGGCCTGGCTGAAGGCGTAAAGCTCCGCCCCCATGGGGCTCACGAAGAGGACCACCATCCCCCCTTGCTGCGGCAGTTCCTGAGCCAACTGAAACCCCTGCGGAACGGGGAAAACCAGGCCCAAGGCGGGGTTCTGGTACACTTGGCCTCCCCCCGGGCCCTGGGGTTGCCCCATGCCCGGGAGCGGGCCGAACTGGGCCAAGGCCCAAGAGGATAGGGCGGTGAGCCAAACGAAGCGCTTCATGGGTCCTCCTTTAAGGCTGGGCCGTGCCGCTCAGGTGGAGGCGGAAGACCTCCGCCCGGTAACGAAGGGTGGCCTGTTGGCCGCTTTGGGCCGAGCCCGAGATGCTGGCCCCCACGTAGAAGGTGCCGCTTCGCACCGCCTGGAGCTGGGCGGGGCTCAGGCTCGCCTGCTTCTCCACGCACACAGGGCCGCTGCTGAGCCCGCTCACCTCCCCACTCCCTTGGGCCACCTGGTTTTGGGCCTCGAAGAGGGTGCCGGCATCGCCCCCCAGGTAGGCGGTGTAACGGAGGTCGCCGCTGAAGGTGGCCCCCGGGGTTTCCGAGGTGAAGCACACCTTGAGCTCTAGGGTGGCCCCGGAGAGGGCGACCCGGCTGTCGGGGGTGTAGTTGATCTGCGCTGGACCCAAGAGCTTGGGATTAGGGCTGATGCCTCCCGCTCCTACCTGGAAGGTGCCTTCAAGCCACTCCCCCCCCACGTGGTCCATAAGGTTAAGGGTGTAGTTGAAAGGAAAGCTGCACGCCGCAAGTCCTAAAGCCAACCACCAAAAGTTCTTGAGCTTCTTCATCGCCAACCTCCTTTCACCCCTCAGTTTGAGGATGGGACCTTACACCGGCCTTAACGGTCTACGCCTCCTTCTCCTAGCCCCCCTAGGGCCCGCCCCAGGGCCTCCCAACCGAGGGGAGCGGAGTGGATGCGGCGGTGGGCGGATACCTCGGTGTCCTCCTTCCCGAACCTGGTCTTGTGCACCTTCACCTCCACGAACCCCCGGGAGCGGCAGCGGGGGCAGTACCAAAGGGCGAGCTCCAGGTAGTTGTCCGGCACCCCGGGGATCCTTTGCCAGGGCTTAAGAGAAGCTAGGCTTTCCCAAGCCTCCTCCTGGAGAAGGCTAAGGACGCTTTCTTCTTCACCTAGGAGGAAGCGGCGGCGGAGGGGAACCATCGGGGTCTGGCACGCCTCGCAGGAAGGGGTTTCCTCAACCCAGACCAAGGGCACGTACCCCGCCGCCAGGGCCCAAGCCAGCCCGCCTCCCAGGAAACGAAAGTGGTCGGCGAAGCTGTCCAGAGCCTCAGGGCCTAGGGCTTGAGAGGCCAGGGCCTGGTAGACGCCCATGGCCAGGGCTCCCCCGAGCGCCCCCTCTAGAAATAAGGCCCCTAGTTGGTGGTGCCGCAAAGCCTCCGCCCCAAGGGCCAGGGCCACGCCCTGAACCACGCCGAGGAGGCCCGCCGCCAGGACAAAAAGGAGCTGCCCGGAAAAAAACGCCCGCGCCGCGACCCTTCCCGCCCGAGCGGGGCCATCCTGCCCGAGGCTTCCCAAGAGCTCCTGGGCAAGGGCCAGATGGCCTTGGACCCAGAAGAGGAGGCTCCCCAAGAGGAAGGCCAAGGCCCCTCCGAGGAGGAGGACCCCCAGGTGGGCCGAAAGCCCTGCCCTTGCCCTTTTGTAGGCCTGGGGCGCCTCGGGTTGGTCAAAGGCCAGGGGCCCCACCCCGGGCCGCCCCGTGGCGAACTCCAACCCGCACCCCGGGCAATGGGCTACGCCTTCTTCCCGAGGCGTGGCGCAAATAGGGCAGCGCTCCACGCCTATCCCTCCTCGCGAGCGGCGACCAGGGGGTTGTAGCGGCTAACCCAACCCTGGAGCCCCCCCAGGCCAAAGAGGCTGTGCCACGTGGGCAGGAACACGAAGAGGAAAACGAGGAAGCCGAGAAGGGCAAGATACCCGCCCCACGGGGATAGGCCTAGGACCTCCAGGATGACGCCCAGTCCAAGGAGAAGAGGGGAAAACCAGAGCCTTCCCATGTCCCGGCGGTACCGCCTCCGCGCCCGTTCCCACGCCTCCAGGACCTCCTCCGGGGGGTAGAGCAAGCCGTTGAGCCAGCCCATGCCCTTGGCCCGGCTCAGGTAGCTCACGAGCCCGGGATGCTCCGTCCAGTCCAGGCCCAGGTGGGCGAGGAGCTGGTCCCAACCGGGGAGGTCCAAGGGCAAGGGGACGGTTTCCCCGAACTCCAGATGGAAGGGGTAGAGGGGACCAAAGGGGCCGGGTTTGCCTAGGGGGCCCTGAAGCCCTCGGAAGGCCGCTTTGGGGTAGAAACGGCCCCCAAGCCGCACCCCCTCGGGCTCCAGGGCCACCTCCAGCCCCCGGCGGAGGAGGGGTGCGAGTCCGGTGCGGTAAAGGTAGAGGGGGGCGAAGGCCAGGACGCCGAAAAGGAGGAGCCAGGCCCAAGCCTCCCCCTCTCGGCCCGCCTCCCAGGCAGCCCAGAGGGCGAAGAGGGTGGCCCCACCCCCGAGGAGGAACCGGAGGAGGGCCGCTTTGGTTTGCCAGGGGTGGTAGCGGAGGGTGGGCATTCGCGACACCCCTCTTGGGGTTAAGGGCCGCGGTCCAGGAGGACCACCTTGTCGGGCGAGCCAACCTGGTCCGGGGTAACCAGAAGCACGTACCGGCCGTTGGAGGAAATGTACGGTCCGAATTGGTTAGCTCCTACGAAGATAGGTACGAATCCGTGCCAGAAATCATCGGGTAGCAAGGGACGGTAAAGGCTGGAGGTACCTCCCTGGAGAGAAACCTGCACCTGGCTACCCGGCGTGCTCAGGGCACCCCCTGTACCTTCGCCCCAGCCGTCTCCACTGCCACCGCCGCCACCACTACTTTCTCCGTCCGAGCCCGCCGGGCCCGTGTCCCCCTGCCCCCCGCAGGCGGCGAGGAGGAGGGCGAGGCCCAAAATCAAACCCCACAGTCCGTGACCTACCTGCCGCATGGTCTACGCCCATCTCCATCTTCCCGACACGGGCTTACACGGGGCTTAACAGCCCTGACTGAGACTCAATACAACCCCCTGTCCCTAGGCTAGGGGGGCTCAAGTTCCTCTGTGTGACATACCTCGGGAGGCCAAGCTCCTGAGCCCCCACCACGCACCCAAACGTTCCCTGGGGGGAAAGGTCTTGGGCCTCCCAAAGCTCCGGGTAGTCCCTGGCCCCGGACCCGCCCCTCGGCCAGGAGAGCTTCCAGGTGAGCCTGGCCGAGGGGCGATGCGGCGGCGGGTCCCGGGGGCATGGCCCTGCCCCCTCTCACCGGAGCCGGGCGATGAAGCCCTTGCCCCCCAGGACGCCCACGGCGTAGACCTGATCGCCGAAGCGGCGGAGCATCTCCACCGAGCCTCCCGCGGGCCCGAGGACGAAAGAGACCGTGTGGTAGAGAGGGGACGGGCCGGGGTTGAGGAGGATGCTGTACAGAAGGACCGTGTAGGTTGGGTCGGAAGTGCTTGGGTAGAGATCTAACCTATTCCCCCCTAAAAAGACCGGAAAACGGCCGCTGTCCGAGGGATCCGAGGCCATCACATTGCCGGTTTGAAGGTCCAGGATGGGCGCATGGGAGCCCGTCATCCAGCCCTGAGCGGGGTCTAGGTCAAACCCGTACAGGGTGTAGTAGAGGGCGTCGCATTCGAGGCCATTGCAGGGCCAGTAGACGAACCAACCTTTAGAGCTAGAGCGTTGGTTGTCGAAACCATCCTTCCAGGCCCACACAGGGGAAAGGGAGAGGGCGTTCAGGCGCATGGCGTTGAGCTGGCCTAGCCCGTCCCAATCTTGGTTGCTGTCCTGTCGTGCGCTCACCCTGGTGACGTAGTACATGTAGAGGGTATCGCCCTCCACCCGGAGGACGTTGGGGGAAGAGTTCAGTGGGCCCCCGGAACGGTAACAGTTCCCGTTTTCGTCCACCTCCCGCGCCTGCTCCGGAGTACCTTGGAAGTCCTTCAGACTCTGCCCCTGGGGGCTGAACCGCTCCACGTAGAAGCGGAGGGCCGAACAGGAAAATCCACCGCTATCCCGGTAGCTAACTGGAACCGCCCCTCCCACGTAGAGGCTTTGCCCGTCGGTGGCGAGGGTGGTGGGGATGCCCCTTGCTTCGAAGGCGAGGCCGGTGGGGCTCCCGTTGCGGTAGGCCCGCACCTGGCCGTCCCAGCCCAGGGTGTAAAGGGTCCCGTCCGGGGCCACCGCCACAGCCCGGAGATCGGTGGCGGCGGGCTCCCGGTAGAGGGCCTGGGGGTTCCCCGCCTCGTCCAGGCACCAGGCCAGGCCCTGGGTGGGGGAGGTCGCCCTGGACTGCCCCCCGGCGCAGACCAGGCCCCCCGCCCCGTCCACGAGGTTGAAGCGGGAAGGCTCCCCCAGGGTTTTCACCCACAAGGGGTTGGCCCGGAGGACGGGGTAGCTGTACCTGCTCTGGGCCAGGAGGGTGCCGTCCGCCACCGCCCGGAGCTGCACCCTGGCCCGGGTCCTGAGGAGGTCGGGGTCCAGGCCCACGGGCCAGAAGTCCTCCAGGGCCGCCTCCGCCAGGTAGGTGCCCGGGTTTTGCGGGTCACGGGTGAGGGCGAAGGGGGGCCCTTCCCGCCAGGTGGCCTCGGGGGTGCCGTCGGTGCTGACAAAGCGGTACTGGAGCCTGACCTGAGGCGGTCCTGCCACTCCTTGCACGGTGAGCCGGCCCCGGACCACGGGGACGTCGGGTTTCCTTTGGAACTCGGCTTGGTTGGCCTCGTGGTCAAACTCGAAGCCGAGGGTACACGCCTCCACGGTGAGGTTCAGGTCCCCGTCCACAACCCGGTTTCCGTAGGTGACCCGCACCTTGAGGGCGTGGGTTCCGGTGGGGGCGTCCTGGGCCACAGCGACTTCTAGGGTTTGTTGCGCCTGCCCTCCCGCCGGCACGTTCAGCGTCCGCTCCACCGAGGTGGGGCTGAGCCAGGAGGGGGGCTGGCCCCCTTCGGTCACCTGGAGGGTGACCTGCCCCTGGAAGCCGCTTTGGGAAGCCAGGGTGAGGGTGAGGGTCACGGCCTGGCCGGGGCAGAGGGAGGGGTTGTTGGGGCTCAGGCCCACCAGCCGCAAGTCTGGCCCGCCGCCTCCTTGCCCCCCACAGGCAGCGAGGAGGAGGGCGAGGCCCGAGGCCAAGAGCCAAATCGCCTTCCGCATAGCACCACCTCCAACGAGGGAACCCCCTTGGGTCCCTACCCTCATCCTCCCCAAGGGGGCTTACAGGTTCCTTAACCGACCTCAGACACTCGGGACGGTTACGCCCGATATGGGGCCAAGGCCTACCCTGCGAAGCGGGGGCATTGTCTATCCCAGCCGACGCCCGGCGAAGGCCCTTGCGGAGGAGCTGAGGGGCTTTTGGGTTGGGAGGGGGAGGATAAAAAGAGCCCCGGAAGAAGGTTGCCGGAGCGGGGCTTAGCGGAGCTCTCCCTCTTTCCCGAGGAGGAGGCCAAATCTCCAGGCTCCAGGGCTTCCTCGCCGCCTTCCCCTCCATCAGCCCACCTCGAGGCCTTACCCCTGGACGGCCTCTGTCAAGGGGCGTACTGGGCGAGCTCCTGCGTCAGGATAGTCCGTCAAGCCGAGGGCTTAAGTTCTGGGTCGCCCCGGATAGGGTGCCATTGCCCTCCCTCTGTTCCCGCATTCGGGGGCATAAAATCCCCGCGAAGGCATAGGGTTGCCGGTACGTGGGGCTATAGGGAGCGTTCAGCCGACCAAATGGAACGTGGGCCTTTCGTAGGGCGCAGGCGGGGAAGTCCGGGGGTTATAGCCACCCATGCCCTTGTTTTTTAGCGATACCCGAAGATCAGGCGCAGGAGGTCCTCAGCGTAGGCCGTAGGCTCAGGAGTGCCGGGCTGAAGCCGATAGGTGCGTCTTCCATCGGGCAACCGCTCGGCTTTGAGGAAAAGCGCCGCCTCATCCCCGCGAAACGCCTCTACCAGAGCGTAGAAGTGGGTAACGTACGCCACCCGGACCCCATGGGCCGTCAAAGCCCGCACCACCTGTGCGCCCAGGGCGGACCCCTCGGCTTCGCTGGTGGAAGCGAAGGTTTCGTTCAAGAGGAGCAGGGCTCCCGGGCTCAGGTGATCCACCAAGGAAGAAAATCGCTGGACCTCTTCGAGGAACTTCCCTGCCTCTAAGGAAGCGCTCTCCTCCCTGCGAAAGTGGGTGAAGACGCCTGGGGAAATCGAGGTCGCAAAGGCCTCAGCCCCCACAAAAAGGCCCGCTTGCATCATCAGTTGGGCTATGCCGAGACTGCGCAGGAAGGTGGTCTTGCCCCCACGGTTGGCCCCGGTAACAAAGACGGGATTTTTGCCGCGGGCCTCGAGGTCATTCCCCACAACGGTGCCCTGACGCAGGGCCAACACCACGTCGTAGAGGCCGCGGAAGATCCAACCGGGACCCGCCTCCCTTGGCCACGGTTCAGGAAAGGCAACAGGTAAACCCCGCTCCCTCAACGCCCGGGCTAGGTGGATAGCCGAAAGGAGGAAGGCGGCTTCCGCTCGTAAGGCCTCGAAGAAGCGGCCCACCTCTTCGGCGGCCTGGGCCAAGGACCACGCCGCCAGAACGATCCCCTCCTCCCGCAACTCCCCGAGGATCCTCGCCCCTGACTCGTCCCGAGGATGAAGGGTAAGGGTATAGCTCTTGGGCCGCTTCCAAGGCAAAAGGGCCCTTCCCATCTCGGGCGGTATCAGAAAATATCCCTCACCCCGCCCATCGAACCGAAGTCTAGCCCCCATCCAAACCCCCCGGGAAAAGCGGAGGGCCTGGAGGTGTCCCTCCGCCTCCTGAAAAAACCGGGGCGTGAGGTGGAGGCGAAGCCTTTCCTGGAGGGCTCGAAAACCTGGAGCGGAAAAGTGAGGGCCTTCCATCAGGGCTTTTAGCTGACGAAGCCCGCTGAGGAGGGCCTCCATGGCCTTGATGGACCCATAGAGATCGGGCCGATCCCGGCGGAAAAGTCCCCAGCTCTCGCGGCGCTTCGCCTCCAAGGTGGCTGTAGATAGGCGGTAGACGGCCTCCACCAATTCGGGCTTCTCCAAGGCCTCCTGCACCGTGGCCTGGCGATACCGAATCTGGTCTAGGGTCGCGCCCAACCCTTGGGCCAGGACCTGCCGAGCCACGGCACGTAGGTAGGCGTCCCCCGCGGCCATGACCTCCCAGAGGGCTTCCAGGCCCAAGTCCGCCTCCAGGTCCTCCCAAAAGGGGGGAAAGTGGCCGTCCACCAAGAGGTCCCTTTCCGCATCCAGAAGTCCAACCCTCATTTCCCACCTCCGAGCCGCCGCCGCAACGCCGCCTCGGTGATCCCGTATCGCTCCGCCAAGGCCAAGGCATATACCTTGCCATCCGCAGGCCGGGGGACGATGCGGAAAGTGCGTCGGGACAGGTCTTCCGGATCCACCTCCGCCACGAGGCTTTTGACCCCCGGAAAATGCGATAGCACCTCCCAAAACGTCACCACCACGGCCAGGCAGGCCTTATCCGCCACCCTCTCCAAGAGAAAACTCCCTAGAACCTGGGCGTCTCGCAAAGAGGCACCGGCCAAGGGCTCGTTGAAAAGAAGCAAGGATTCCCCGCTCGCTTCCCCCAAGAGAGCCTTGAGGCGGGTAAGCTCCGCTTCCAACTGGCTTTTTAGCTCCGTGGGATCCTCTTGCGCGGGAAAATGGGTCAAAATCCTATCGGGCAGAGGGAGCCGCCCCCTTCTTCCCGGCACGGGAAGGCCCAGGGCGAAGAGGTACACCACCTGGCCCACCATGCGGGCAAAGGTGGTCTTCCCACCCTGATTGGGTCCCGTAACCACCAGGATCCGCTCTGGACCAAAGGTGACGTCGTTGGTCACGGGCCTCTTCCCCTCCGCTGCCAGCTTGAGCGCCAGCACGAGGTCAAAACTATCCTGGGCGAAAAAGGGGGGGGCGCTGGCAGGCTCGGGCAAGGTGAAGGCCAGGCCAAGGGCTTGGAGCGGCGCGATGAGGTCAAGATAGGCCAGAAAGAACCGGACCTCGCGTTCCAACCGAGCCACGGACCCGTCCCAGAAATCCGCATGGTCCCGCCGAAAAGCCTCCAGGTCGCTAAACGCTTGGGTAAAGAGAAGGGCCAGATGGTCTAGGATCCACTCCTCCACATGGTTGAGCCACGGGCTCGGCCCCTCCGGGGGTCTAGGGAGGCCTCGAGGCGTAGGCCCAAAGAAGGGAAG
This sequence comes from Thermus sp. LT1-2-5, assembly GCF_040363165.1. Taxonomy (NCBI): domain Bacteria; kingdom Thermotogati; phylum Deinococcota; class Deinococci; order Thermales; family Thermaceae; genus Thermus; species Thermus javaensis. The sequence continues at coordinate 18,499 of NZ_BSRG01000020.1, forward strand.
GAACGTGGCCTCCACTTGCTTCCCATAATCGGGCTCCCCCTGGTAGACGCGAAGCGTGAGCCGGCCCTCGTGAACGTGGAGCGCGTAGCGCACTCCTCCGAGGGCCTCGAGCACCCTTCCCGTGGCCCTGACCAAGGAGGCGAAACCCTCGCCCTCCACATAAGCCTTGAGGTAGGCGGCGTACCCCTGAAGACCTGAGGACTTAGGCCAGGACTCCTTCCAGGCACGAACCAAATCCTCCACCCCCTGGGTGTACGCCCGAGCCCCTTGGAGGAAGTAGAGCCGTTTCTGCCACACGTGACGGGCTTTTTCCGCCAGGTTAAGCCAGGTATGCGCCTCCTCCATGGCCCGCAGGAAGGACCGCAAGGGGCGAGCGCCTTCGGCGTTTCCGAGTTCCCGGGCCACCTCCTGGCGGAAGGCCACCGCCTCAGGCGAACGGAGCGGGGTGCGGAAAAGGGCTTCCAGGCCATAACCAGGGTGAGGGGCGAACAGCAGCTCTTCGAGGGCATCCAGGTGAAGGTCGCCAAAGTGCTGCGGTGGATCAGCCCCCCACGGTATGTCCCCCGAGGGTAGCTCGGGGAACAACAGGCTTGGGGTTTTGGGGACGCGTTGGGAATCCACCATGGTCTCGTTAAGGGGAACGACCCCTGCCGTCTCCCGGCAGGGGGCATGCGCCCATACGGGCGGTTCAGGAGGGCCCCACGGCCTAAGGCTTCTTGGGGGCCGAGGCCTTTGCCGACCGGGAAGCCTGCGCCGCCACCAAGCTCCCATCCTTGCCCAGGGACAGGTGGCGGTTCTTGAGGAGGGTGCTCAGGGCGTACACGTTCTTGCCCACCCGCACCCTCAAGGTAGAGAGGCTGGTGGCCATGCCCACCACCGGGTAGCGGTAGGTCTGCCCAGAGGGCAAGGCGAAAACCACATAGGCCGCCTTGCCCAGCTCCTCGGCGCTAGGTAGCACGCCCTTGCCTGTTTGCCAAAGGACAAGCCCGTGGGCGTCCTCCAGCTGGAGCGCCGTGCTGGGGGGCAGGGAGCGCGGGGGGAAGACGTTGGAAACCTTCAGCCCGTTATGCCCCCCCACCGTGGCCGCCAACGCCATCGCCGAAGCCAAAAGCAAACCCAAAACCCTTTTCATTCTCGCACCTCCGGAGCCTTCGCTCCACCTTCCATGGAAGGGGAAGATGCTGAAGCAAGCCTGAAGGTAAGCCGCACGGCATAGCCCTCTTGGTGGCGAAAGGTGAGCTCGGCCCCCAAAGCCTCCGCCACCTGGCGGACGATGCGCATGCCAAGCCCCTCACGGACGTTGCCTCTGGGCCCCGGGCCCTCATCCCATACCTCCACAAACGCCTTCCCCCCTACCGTGCCCACGCGCAGGCCCACGGCGCCTTGGCCGTGCAGGAGAGCGTTTTGCACCAGGTTGTTGAGGGCCCGCTCCAAAAGGCGGGCATCGGCCAACACCGTGGCTGCCTCCGCCTCCAGGAGGATCTCCCGCCCCTGGACCACCGCCAGGGGTTGAAAGCGGTCGAAGACCTCCCCCGCAAGCCGGGCGAGGTCCACCTCGCCCAAACGCAGGTCCAGGGCTTGGGCCCGGGACAGGGCCAGGAGGTTTTCCGCCAGGGCCTCGAGGCGCTCCGCCTGCTGCTTTAGCCGCCGGAGGGTTTGGCGGTCCACCTCCTTCGCCCGCAAGAGGGTTTCCAGCCCCACCCGGAAGGCGGCGATGGGGGTCTTAAGCTCGTGGCTGGCCAGGGCCAGGAAGCCGGCCTCCCGCTCCCTCTCCGCCTTCAACGTGACCAGGAGCTGGGCGAAGGCCTGGGCCAGGCGGGCCACCTCGTCCTTACCCGGGGGTACCGCCACCACCTGGAACCGTTCCGCCCCCTCCGCCAGGCGCCGCAAGGGGAGCAGCGCCCGGCCCACCAGGATGTAAGCCCCGGCCCCGGCCAGGAGGCCCAAAAGGAGGAAGAGGGGTAGGCTAAGCCGTAGGTAAAAGAGGGCCAACCGGTCCACCACCCCTAGGGGCTGGGCCACCACCACCCGGTAGTCCCCCCGGCTTGCGGCGTAGACCCGCCAGTTGGCCAGGGTGGTGGGGCGCTCTCCTGCGTAGGTGCGGAGAAGGCTTGGGGGCGCCTCGAGGCCCCCTTGCCAAAGGAGTTCCCCTTCCCGGTAAAGCCAAGCGGCGCCCGGGAAATCGCCTCCCAAGGCGTCCGCCTCCACCTCCGGGGGAACCAATCGATCGGGCTCGGCCAACGCGGCTTCCAGGAGCAGGTTGGCCTGAAGGCGCAGGGTCCGGTCCGCCTCCGCCACGGCCAGCCGGGTGAGCCCCACGCCCGCCAGGGCCAAGGCGAGCCCGAGCCCCAACAGGGCCACCAGGGAAGTGACCAGGGCTAGGCGGGCTCTTAGGCTCATCCGGGAACGCGGTACCCCAGGCCCCTAACCGTTTCCAGGAGGTTTTCCCCCAGCTTTTTGCGCAGGTTCTTCACGTACACTTCCACCAGGTTGGATGCGCCCTCGTACCCCGGACCCCAGATGCGCTCCAGGATTTCCTCCTTGGAGAAGAGACGGCCCGGATTAAGGAGGAAAAGTTCCAACAGTTGGTACTCCTTGGCCGTGAGGCTGACGGGGGCTCCCCCTTTCAGGACCCGCTTCGTCTCCACCTCCAACACCACGTCCCCCACCGCCACCCTTCGGGGCCGAACCTCGCCCCGCCGGAGGAGGGCCCGGGCCCGGGCCAGGAGCTCGGGCAGGGCGAAGGGCTTGGTGAGGTAGTCCTCTCCCACCTCCAGGCCCAACAGCCGATCCTCCAGCGCGTCCTTGGCGGTGAGGAAGAGGATAGGCGTGGAAAAACCGGCCTCCCTCAGGGCGCGGGCCAGGGCGAAGCCTGCCTCTTCCCCCTCCGGCAGGCGCACGTCCAGGATCAGGAGGTCAAAGGGCTCCTCCCAGAGGAACTCCCAGGCCTCCTCTTGGTTTGTGGCCCAGCGCACCCGAAAGCCCTGTTCCTCCAGGGCGCGGGCCAGGAGCTGGCCTAGGGGAAGGTCGTCCTCGAGGAGGAGCAAACGGGGATGCATCAGAGCTTCAGGGCCTGGCGCAGGGCGTAGACCTTCTGGGGGGTAAGTTTCTTGGCCCGCTCCGCCTTCACCTCCGCCGGGGTGTAGGGCTTGAAGCCAGCCGGGGGCTTGTTGCCAAAGCTGGTGGCCACGTGGTTCAGGATGGCCGCCACCTGGTCGTCGTTAAGCTGGGCTTCCCAAGCCGGCATGGCCCCGTTGTAGGCCTGGCCCTTGACCCGGATCTGGCCCTGCAGGCCGTAGAGCACCAGGTCGATCAGGTAGGTCCTCCCGTCCTTCTTGGCGAGGATCTCCGCCACGTGCCCCGCCAAGGGGGGAAAGGCTCCGGGAATTCCCTGCCCGTTGGCCTGATGGCAGGTGGCGCAGTGCTGGCCGTAAAGGGCCTGGCCGCTTTGCGCCCCAGCGAGGCCCAAGGCCACGGTGAGGAACGCAACCGCTAGCCTACGCATGCTTCACCTCCAGGCTCTTAGCCTACCACCCAGGCTGAAGCCAAACTGAAACGGCAAGGGGGAGCCCGCCTCGTGCTACCCTGGAGGCATGGGGTTATTAGGCTTGCCTAAATCCCGGCCTTGGTGGTGGTACCTGGGCCCCGGGTTCCTGGTTTCCGTGGGCTACATGGACCCGGGCAACTGGGCCACCAGCCTCGAGGCGGGAAGCCGTTACGGCTACAGCCTCCTCTTCGTGGTCACCCTGGCCAGCGCCATGGCCGTCCTCTTCCAGGCCCTGGCAGCCCGGCTGGGCGTGGCCACGGGCAAGGACTTGGCGGAGCACCTGCGGGAACGCTACCCTGGGGCGTGGGGCCGCTTCCTCTTCGCCACCGCCTTCCTGGCCATGGTGGCCACGGACCTGGCAGAGTTCATGGGCATGGCGGTGGCCCTGAACCTCCTCTTCCACGTGAACCTGGTGGTGGCCGCCTGGTTGACGTTTCTAGACGTTTTTCTCCTCCTTTACCTGGACCGCTTTGGCGTCCGAGCGGTGGAAGCGGCCATTGGCCTCCTGGTGGGGGTGGTCGGGCTGGCCTACGCCGTGGAGGTGGCCCTGGCCCGGCCGGAACCCGGGGTGCTCCTAAGGCACCTCTTCCTGCCCGAGGCGACCCTTCTGCAACCGGGCCCCCTCTACGTGGCCTTGGGGATCCTCGGGGCCACGGTGATGCCCCACAACCTTTTCCTCCACTCCGCCCAGGTCAAAAGCCGCTTGGGCGAGGAGCGGAAGCGGGTCTACCGCTACCTCCTCCTGGACACCGTCTTGGCCCTGGGCGGGGCTTGGCTGGTGAACGCCGCCATCCTGGTGGTGGCGGCGGCCGTCTTCCACACCCGGGGCTTGGCCATCACCGACCTGGGGCAGGCCTACCACACCCTAGCTCCCCTCCTCGGCCCCCTGGCCGCATGGGCCTTCGGCGTGGGCCTTTTGGCCAGCGGGCTATCCAGCACCGCCACCGGAACCCTAGCCGCCCAGGTGGTGGTGGAGGGCTTCGTGAGGGCTCGGGCCAACCCGGTGCGGATCCGCCTCCTCACCCGCCTCCTGGCCGTCCTGCCCGCCACCTTGGCCCTCAGCCTCCACGCCTCGCCCATGGGGCTCATCGTCCTTTCCCAAGTGGTGCTCTCCCTGCAGCTTCCGTTCACCCTGTTCCCCTTGGTACGCCTGGTGCGGGACCCGGCGGTGATGGGCCCCTTGCGGACGCCCCGCTGGATGAGCCTCCTGGCCCTGGGGGCCACCTACCTGGTCCTTGCCCTGAACCTCTACCTCCTTGGGAGCCTCCTCTAGACGGCTTCACCCAGGGTTCAGGAAGCGGTCCTATAACGGCGTCATGCGCTTGGCCGGAGTTTCTCTAGCCCTCCTCTCCGTCGCCTTGGCAGGAGCGCCCTTGGGCAAGGGCTTGGTGGTGGCGGACGCGGGCAACCATCGCTTGGTGGAACTCTCCCCGGAAGGCCAGCTGGTCCGGACCGTTCCCCTGCCTCCTCCCTTTCGCTACACCGACGACGTCTTCTTCGCTCCCGGGGGCAAGGTGGCCTACATCACGGATCCCGAGGTGGACGCCGTGGGGGCAGTGACTACTCCCCGTTCTGAAGAACGGGGCTTCTCGGTTCAGGTTGCGGCAGAAAAACCGCATCCATCCCCGAAGGCCCAGCCCAGGCCTTAGCCAGGATGTTCCGCGCGGCGGCCACATCCCGGTGCAGGAGAGTCCCACAAGCGGGGCAAGTGAACTCCCTGACCCACAAGGGTCTCTTCTCCCTGTGGCCGCACACCGGACAATCCTGGCTTGTGTGTTTGGGGTCTACCCCGATGACCCGCCTACCAGCTTCTTCCGCTTTGTAGGCGAGGATTTGGAGAAACTGGGCCCATCCCGCATCCAAGACTCCCTTGGCAAGAGGGGAGCGGGACAAGCCTTGGATGTTCAGGTCCTCGTGAACGATGGTCCCGTAGCGGTTGACCAGGCTCCTCGCTACTGTGTGGTGAAAATTGAGCCGTTGCCTGGCTATCTTCCTGTGGAGTTTAGCTAGCTCTTCTCTGATCTTCCGGTATCGGTAACTACCTCGCTTCTTGCGGGATAGTTCCCTCTGCTTCCTGGCTATTCTCTCTTGCGTCCTTTGGTAGTGCCTGGGAGCTTCTACCTTCTCCCCCTCGGAAGTGACCAGGAAGTGGGGGTTAGTGCCTAAGTCTATCCCTACAGCTTCTTCTGAGGGTGGAAGAGGCTTAGGCTCCACCTCGCAGAGGAAAATGATGTACCACGCATCACCTTCCCTTTTTATCGTTGCCGTCTTTATCCTTCCCTCCAGGGGACGGTGCATCTTGACCTTCACCGAGCCGATGCCGTGAAGAAGCACCCGCTTCCCGCCCTCCTGGAGCTTGACCCCGGTGGCGTAGGCCTGGGGGAAGGTGAAGGAGTCGTACCTGCTCTTTCCCTTGAAGCGGGGGTAGCCCGCCTTCCCGTTTTTGGCTTTGAGCCGTCGGAAGAAGCCTTGGAAGGCCCTCTCTACCCTTTGGAGGACATCCTGGAGGACTTGGGAGTGGACGCGCTTGTACTCCGGCAAGTTGGCTCGTATCTCCGGAAGCCACCGAGTTTGCTCGTAGAAACCCACCGTCTTGCCCGCCTTGCGATACGCGTCCCTCCTCTCTTGCAAGGCGGCGTTGTAGAGGTGGCGGCAGAGGTCTAGGGTGCGCTCCAGGTCCTTGGCCTGTGGCTTGGTGGGGTAGAGGCGGTACTTGAAGGCTTTGCGCATCCCCGTCCTCCACGTAGGATAGCGCGCTTTTCGCTTATCCCGCTACACGCTCCTTCGGAGCGTGTGGGGGTCCATGGATCCCCGGTTTGAAAACCGGGGCATTATGGCCCCCACACCTCCTTTTCTGTAACGTACCCCGGGGGCCACCTCCTTTGGCTCTACGGCACCCCTGGGCGCGCTGGGGCCGGCCTGGGGCAGCTGGATAACCCTGACGACCTGGTCCCGCTGCCCTCGGGCCTCCTGGCGGTGGCGGACATCCGCAACTGCCGCGTGCTCCTGCTAACCCCCCAGGGAAAACTCTTCAGGGTTCTCGGCCACACCCGGGTTTGCCGCAACCAGGAGGGCTACTTCAATAAGCCCAACGGGGCCTTTCCCTTGGGCCAAGACCGTCTGGTGGTCACGGAGATCGTGGGCCACGACCTGGCCATCGTGGACCTGCAAGGCCACCGCCTAAAAACCCTCTCCCTTCCCCTGCATTACCCCTCGGACGCCAACCTCACCCCCTGGGGCACCTTGCTCGTGGTGGACTGGTGGTCCCCCGGGGCGGTGCTGGAGCTAGACCTCCAGGGCCGCATCCTCTGGCGGTACGCCCCCCGGGGAAAGGACCGCCTGGACCACCCTTCCGTGGCCGTGGGTCTGGCCAACGGCCTTGTGGTGCTGACCGACGACCACCGCCATCGAGTGCTGGGGATAGACCGGAAGACGGGCCGGGTGGTCTACCAGTACGGCAAGACGGACCGCCCCGGCTCCGCCCTTGGGGAGCTCCGTTTCCCAGACGGGCTAGACCTTTTGCGGTAGCCTAGTAAAGCCATGTGGTCTGCGCTCTTGCTCCTTGCCCCCCTACCCTGGGCGGATACCCCACCTCCCCCCAAGCCTTGGCCCCCTCAGAGCTTGCCCACCCTGCAAATCTCCCTTCCCGGCTTGGTGCGGGCTGTTTATTTGGGCAACGGGCACCTCGAGGCGGCGCACGTGGTGCTGGCGGTGGAGGGCAAGGGCACGAGCCCTGAAACCCTCTTGCGCCTGGCGCAACGGGCGGCGGAGGAGGCTTGGCGCGCCCGCCCGTCCCTGGCGGAGGTGGACCTCTCCCTCTACGCCGCCCCCTACCGGGCCGAAGACCTTCCCCTCCTCACCGCCAGCGTTCCCCAGGGCCGGGCCAGGGAGTTTTTCGCCCTCCGGGAAGCGCGGGGCTACGAGCGCCTTTGGGTTAATCCGGGCAAGACTGGGCTCTTTCCGCCTGAGCCTGTCCTGGAGGAAAAACCCCACCCCGAGGGCCCCGAGGCCTTCCGCGCCAAGGAGCGGGCCACACAGCTCCTGCAAAGCCGCACCGGCCCCAGGGCAGGGGTGGTCTACCACGGGGACCCGGGACGGCCCTTCGCCGCCCTGACCTTTGATGACGCGCCCCATCCCCTCTTCACCCCCTTGCTCCTGGACCTCTTGGAGCGCCTCGGGCTCAAGGCCACCTTCTTCGTCATCGGCCGCAACGCCGAGGCTTACCCCTACTTCGTGCGGGACCTGGTGGCGGCCGGCCACGAGCTGGGCAACCACACCTACCACCACGTGCGCCTGCCCAAACGGTCCCCCGAAGAGATCCGGCAGGAGCTCCTCCGCTGCAACGAGGTGCTTAGGGCCATCACGGGCGCCGCCCCTCGCTACTTCCGCCCCCCTGGCGGCCGCTACAGCCCTGAGGTGCTCCGCATCGCCCGGGAACTCGGGCTCGTGACGGTCTTTTGGACGGACGACCCCGGGGACTACGCCGGTCTGGCCCCTGGGGTTTTAGAGCGCCGCCTGGAGGCGCATCTGCGCCCCGGGGGGATCGTCCTCCTCCACGACAACGTGGCGGGAACCCTCGAGGTTCTCCCCCTTTTCGCCCGCAAGGCCAGGGAGCGGGGCCTGGTCCTGGGCCCCGTGGGCGCCTTGCCCTTAGCCCGAAGATAATGCGGGACACCCGTCTGGACGCCTTCCGGGGACTCACGGTCCTGCTTATGCTGACCGTCAACAACCTGCCCCCGGGGGCCCCGGGGTGGCTTGGGCACGGGCCCTTCGGCCAGAGCTACTACCTGGCCGATCTGGTTTTTCCCTGGTACCTGCTGGCCATGGGAGCGGCCATTCCGTATAGCCACGAAGGGGCCAAGCGACGGGGATTGCCCCCTTTGGCCTACGAGCTTAGGCTCCTGCGGCGGATCGCCCTCCTCTTTCTCTTGGGCCTAGGGCTCACCAGCCTCCAGGTCAGGCGCCCCGTCTTCGCCCTGGACGTCCTGCAGCTGCTGGCGCTGGCCTACTGGGTGGCCGCTTGGCTGTATGACCTGCCCCCCTTGCGCCGCGCCCTTTTGGCCCTCACCTTGCTCGGCGCCTACGGGGCGGCCATCCTCCTCCTGCCCATACCTGGGGTTGGCGCCGGGGTGTTTCGCCCGGAGGAGAACCTGATCCTCCACCTCAACCGCACCTACCTGGCCCCCTTGGGCCTCAGGGGACTCCTCTCCGCCATCCCCACGGGGGCCTTCGTGCTCTTGGCTACCGGGGTGGGCGAGGCCTTGCGGGCGAGGCGGTCCCTCTGGCCCTGGGGGCTTCTGGGCCTTGCGGGAGGGCTATCCCTCCTCCCCTTCCTTCCCCCGGACAAAACCTACTGGACGCCCACGTACCTCCTCCTCGCCCTCTTTGCCGGGGTGGTGGCCTTGGGACTCCTCGAGGGCCTCGCCCCCCTTCGCCGCCTCCTCCGCCCCCTCGGGACCAATCCCCTTCTCGCCTATGCGCTCCCGGTGGCCCTAAAGCTCACGGTGCTCTCGGGCTTCCTGGCCACTGCACAGGCCCATTTGCTCCTGCGGTTTGGACCCTTGGGGGGATACCTCTACACCGCAGGGTATGTGCTGGGATGGGCCCTGGTACTCTGGGTTTTGGACCGGAAGGGGGTTTACCTCCGGCTTTGAGGCTAGCCGGAAGAAGGATTGGGGTGACGGACGCCATTCCGATAGCCCTCCTTGGGGAAGCCCCTTGGCCTGCGGTCCGTACGCTAGCGGCGTTCCTATTAGGGCCAGGGGATGGGGCATCGCGGATGGCGGAAGGCCGCATTTAGCTTAATGAAACTAGCTCTCACTTGTATTAAGGCGCACCCTCGCCGTACCCTAAACGGCATGAAGCCCCCCAACGCACCGGAACACGAGCACCGCTTGGTCCTGCAAGTCGTCCAGCCCGGGCTTTTGGGCCTTATGGACGGCTCGGTGTCCACCCTGGCCCCCCTGTTTGCCGCCGCCGGCCTCACGGGCAACCCCCACAGCGCCTTCCTGGTGGGCATGGCCGCCGCCTTGGGCGCTGCGTTGTCCATGGGCTTTGCCGAGGCCCTCTCCGACGATGGCAAACTTTCCGGCCGCGGCCACCCCGTGTTGCGCGGGGGTGTCACGGCCTTGGGCACCTTCCTGGGGGGAACCTTCCACACCCTGCCCTTTCTCATCCCCCGCTTGGGGGTGGCCCTGGCCCTGGCCTCCACGGTGGTGGTGCTGGAACTCCTCACCATTGCCTGGATTCGGTACCGCTACATGCGTAGCCCCCTGGGGGCCACCGTGGTCCAGGTCCTGGTGGGCGGCGGCCTCGTCTTCCTCCTAGGGTTAACCTTGGGGCGCTTGGGAGGAGGCTAGCCCTTGGAGGTAGTCCCGCACCGCATCCAGCTCTTCCCGGGGCAGGTACAGGGTCCCGTGTAAGCCGCTAGGGTCCACGCTGGCGGGGACGAAGCGGACCGCCGGAAAAGCCTCCTCCAAAGCCCGCCACGCCTTTTCGCTGGGCAAACTCGCCTGCAAGGGCAAACGGTTATCCCACAGGATGGGAGCGCTGAACAAGACGGCGTTGGGCACCCAAACCGTCCCTGAAGGCCCCTCGAGGCGTAGATGGCTCAGGGTGACCTCCTGGACCCTGCCCCTGTAGTACACCCCGCCCAGGTTGAAGCCGATGGCATTTCCCACGCGCACGGCGCCGGAGAAGAGGAGGAGAAAAGCGTAAAGGAGGCTGGCCAACGCCGTTTGGGAGGCCAAGCCTACCAGGGCACCCACCACCGCGCCTCCGGCCAGAAGCGCCGCCGGGTGGTAGCCCGCCAGGGAAAGCCCCACCGCCGCCACCGCCAGGTATCCCAGAACCTCTAGGAGGAGAACCCCAGGATAAAGGGCCTGTTGGCCCAAGCGTTGCAAGACCCCCCGGCCCACCTGGGCCATCAGCCGGACGAAGATCGCCCCAAGAAGGGTACCCACGAGGGCCAGATAGGGCCGGAGACGGCTCTGCCCCAAATCCTCCAGAAGGGACGCCAAGCCCAGGAGCAAGAGGCCGAGAAGCCATGGCAACCACCGGAGCATGGCCTCATTATGAGGGGCATGGAAGCCCACCTTCGGGAAGCCCTGGGCGACCCCTTAACCCTGGCCTTCACCCTTCTTCGGGTAGCGGTGGTCTACCTGATGCTGCTAGTTTTCCTGCGTCTAAGCGGCAAAAAGGTACTGGGCCAGATGACCCCCTTGGACCTCCTGACCCTGCTTCTCCTGTCCAACGTGGTGCAAAACGCCATGATCGGGCCCGACAACAGCTTGGTGGGGGGGCTTTTAGGGGCGGGGCTTCTCCTCGCCCTGGACCGGGCCCTCTCCCACAGCCGCCTCCGCCGCTCCCTCATGGGCGAGCCCGTCCTCCTGGTCCACGAGGGCAGGCCGGTGTGGGAGCACCTTCGCCGAGAGGGGGTGGAGCTGGAAGAGCTCATGGCCGCCCTGCGGGAGCACGGGGTGGTCCGCCTCGAGGACGTCCTAGAGGCGGTTTTGGAGGTGGACGGAACCATCAGCGTGGTGCCCAAGGACCACCTGGAGCCCAAACGGGTGCGGAAGGTGCGCTCCAGCCGCAACCGCTAGGGATTTGCCGACGTCTGAGGCCGGGAAAAAAGCTCGTTCTTGCGGACAAAGGCCTCCATAAAGCGGCCCAGGATCTCCATCTGGCTCCGGTGCGCCCTTAAGGCTTCCAGCTTCCGCTCCTCCTCCTGCGGACTGAGGTCCAAGCGCCACCAGGGGAGGTGGCGCCCGCGGGGCGGGGGCTCCAGGTAAAGGGCCGGGTGGAGGCCTTTGGGCAGGGGCCACTCCAGCCCGCCGTGCACGATGTAAAAGCGGAGCCGATCCAGGACGCCCTTCTCCCCCATGAGGCGGAGGGCCATGTAGGCGGTGGCCCGATGGTCCACATGGGCATCCTCCGGGGCAGGCGCCAGGACCAGGTCCGGCTTCACCTGGGCCAGCACCCGCTTCAGGTCCTCCTCCCACGCCTCCCCGGTGTAGGGGGCCTCCGGGCTAAAGGTGCCGGGATAGGCCACGCGGTCCAAACGGGTGGCCGGGGAGCGGTAGGGTGTGTAGAAGTTTTCCAGAAACATGTGGAGGAGCCCCCGGTCGGGGTAGCCCAAAAAGTAAAGGTGGCTCTCCGGAACGCCCAGAACCCGGGCCGCCGCCTTGGCCTCCTCCATGCGCCGAAGAGCCAGGCGGCGAAGGTCCTCGGGGCCGGGCCGCAGCCTCCGGTCCAGGAGGGCCGCATCCCACTGGAACCCATCCCCCAAGGTCATCCAGGCGATGAACACCTCTCCCCCGGCCGCCAAAACCCGCTGCATGAGGCCCCCCGCCGCCAGGCTCTCGTCGTCGGGATGGGGTGCGAGAACCAGCAAGCGGACCTTGAGCGGGTCGGCGTAAGGGGGTAGACGCCCCACCTTCCCCCGGTAGTACCACGCATAAGCCTGCTGGAAAAGCCAAGGCGCATTGATAAGGAGGATCGCTAGCCCCGCAAGGACCAGAATCCAGGCCAACACCCTACGCCTCACACTCCCTCCCTCGGGCCCAGGCAGACCCGGAACCGCGCCCCACCCCAGGGGCTTTCCCCCACCTGGACATAACCGCCGTGCGCTTCGGCCACGCGGCGGACCAGGGTGAGGCCAAGCCCACTCCCGCCCCCTTGGTCCAGGCGTACAAAGGGACGGAAGACCTCCTCCCGGCGCTCTGGGGGGATGCCAGGGCCGTCATCCTCCACCACAATACAGGGTCCAGGTTGGAGCCGGATGGCCATGCGGGTATAGGCGTGGCGCAGGGCGTTCTCCGCAAGGTTGCGCACCAGGGCTTTGAGCAAGGCCCCATCCCCCCGGTAGGGTACCGCCTGGGGCAAGTCCAGCTCCACCCTCTTGGAAAGGGGCAAACCCTCTATAGCCTCCAAGACAACCTCGGTTAGGTCCACCGCTTCCCGCGCGGCGGGGGCCTCCGCCCGGACCAAGAAAAGAAGCCTCTCCGCCAGGGCCTTGAGGTGGAGGGCGGCCTCGAGGGCCTTCTCCAGGGGCCTCCGCTGCGGGGTGGGCATCTCTAGCGCCTGCTCCAGCCGCCCGACCAGGACGGCAAGAGGGGTGCGTAGCTCGTGGGCAGCGTAGCGGACAAACTGCCGCTCCCCCTCCAACACCCGCTCTAGGGCGGCCAAGAGGAGGTTTTGCGCCCGGGCCAGCCGTCCCACCTCGTCCCAGCTCCTGGGCTCGGGAAGGCGGGCCTTGGGGTCCGGCGTCTCGGCCAGCTCCAAGGCGCGGCGCGCCATCCGATTTAGGGGTGCGAGGGCCTGCCCGGCCAGGGCATACCCCAAGAGGAAGGACAGGCCCAGGGCGGTGAGGAAGGCCAGAAGGAGCACCGTGTCCGTGCGGGCCAGGGCCATCTCCATGGCTTCCAGGGAGCGGGCGGCCACCAGGACCCCCCCGTCCACCGCCATGGCGCAGTACCGCACCTCCCCCATGGTGGAGCACCCCACCGCCACCTGGGGAGGAGGGGGAAGGGCGGGCCCCCGGCGGTCCACCAGCCCCCCGCCTCGGTAGAGGAAAAGCCCCAGATCCGGAGGCAAGGCCTCCCCTTCGCCCTCGAGGCGGAGTAGGCCGTTCTCCTCATCGACCAGGGTGCGGGCCACCTCCAGGGCCCCCCGCAGGGTAACGTCCACGGCGCTATAAAGGCTACTCCTTATGGACACGTGGAGGAAAAGACCGAGCCCCCCCAAGACGAGACTCAGCAAAAGGACGTAGCTTAAGGTTAGCCTCAGGCGCAGGCTCATCCTTGGAAGCGGTATCCCCGTCCCCGCTCGGTGACGATGGCGTCCTCGGCCAGCTTGCGGCGCAAGCGGTACACATAGACGTCCACCGCCTTGGGGTCCACCCCCTCCTCCCCAGCCCAGACCTTCTCCAGAAGCACCTCCCGGGGATAATAGCCGCCAGCGTTGAGGGCCAGAAAGGCCAGCAAGGCGTATTCCTTCCCCGAGAGGCGCACTTCCCGGCCCTCCCAGTGACGACTCCTCGGACTGAAGTCCGAGGCTTCTCGGTTCAGGTCACGGTTGAAACCGCATCCATCCCCGAAGGCCCCGTCCAGGCCTTAGCCAGGATGTTTCGCGCGGCAGCCACATCCCGGTGCAGGGGAGTCCCACAAGCGGGGCAGGTGTACTCCCTGACCCACAAGGGTCGCTTCTCCCTGTGGCCGCATTTGGGACAATCCTGGCTCGTGTGTTTGGGGTCTACCCCGATA